>CAMZKK010000038.1 GCA_947311175.1 uncultured Planctomycetota bacterium
ATTATTAATTACTCAGGGGTTTAGGAGATGTGTTATGGCTACGTTAGATTTAAGAAGATGGCACAATATGCTGGTAATGGCTTTTGTCGATAATGAACTATCTGATGAAGAATTAGAATTTTTGGCAAATATTAGCACTAAATTGGGGATTTCTTTAGATGATATGAATAAGTCAATTGAGAAAATCCTTTCTGGCGGAGCTCAACTTGATGTCGGAGTCACTCAATTTGAGCAAAGAGAAACCTTAAAAGACATTGTTTGTGTCGCACTTGCTGATGGAAATATTGGTTGTCAAGAACGAACTACAATAGGTAAGGTTGCTGCTAGTATTGGAATGACTGACAATGAACTAAGTGCATTGATTGATGTTTGTGGTAAGTGGGTTGAAAACCATAACTATTAAAACAAAATACTTTCCTTTACAAAATAGTAGGTATTGTGCTATGCGTTTTTATTTGCTAGCGATTATGATGTTATCCATTATGGGATGCACTGTAATTGCTACTCGACCTAAAAATGCATTTAGAACAATTACTAATAACTCGCCTACATCCTCCGCAACCGGTAAAATAGATTTCATCGAAAAAATGAATAATGTTACCTCTACTGTCATGACGGCAAATAACAAGCTTACCCTGTTGACTAATGGCTACCAGGTATTTCCGGCAATGCTTTCTGAGATTTCCAAAGCGAAAACAAGAATCTCTTTAGAAACCTATATCTTTAGATTTGATAGCGTTGGCAATAAATTTTATAAGGCATTAGTGAATGCTTCAAAAAGGGGAGTAAAGGTAAGATTTCTTTGCGATTCTGTAGGTAGTAAGACTGTTGATAGAGAAAGCTTTTTTGAGCTTTTGTCTTTAAATGGTGAGGTTAGATTTTTCAATCCGGTAAAGAATTGGACTGTTATTCGTCTCAATAATAGAGACCATAGAAAAATTTTAGTAATTGACGGTAAGGTTGCCTTTTTAGGAGGGCTGAATTACGCAGAAGAATATGACGGAGATGGGATTAATGGGTGGCGTGATACAGCAATAATGGTGAATGGTAGGGCTGCAATTGAGGCAGAGAAAGTTTTTCAAGCGACATGGAATCAGGGTGGAAGAAATTTTATTGGTAAAGATCTTCCCTTTGTCGGTATTAACCCTATTAAGCGGGCAATTGATAAACCGCTGGTCTATTTACTAAATAGAAAAGATGAATTTGTGCATCCACAAACATTCGAGGTTGTCACCCCTAAAGACAAAGGGCTTGTTCGGGTGGTATCGAGTGCACCGGATAGGATGGCAAGCAATATCCTTGATATGTATTTACTGGCAATAAATTCAGCACATAAGAGAGTTTGGATAACTTCCGGTTATTTTATTCCACCAATGATTTTGTCTCGGGCAATTATTGCTGCTGCTAAACGTGGCGTTGATGTTTGTCTTATCACGCAAGGAAGGACAGATGAGCCTACTGTTAGGAAAATTAGTATTGGGTTTTATGGCAAGCTGATTGGTAATGGAGTTAAGGTATATGAATGGAAGGGTAAGATTCTTCATGCTAAAACCATGCTTGTTGATGATAATTGGGCAACGATTGGTAGTGCAAATCTTGACGGACGAGCATTGTTTTTAAATTACGAAGCAAATGTCGCATTTATTAGCAAGCCGTTGCTTGCAGAAATGATAAAACAATTTAAGCAAGATTTAAGAAACAGCCAGCGTATAAATCTCAAAGAATGGAAAAATCGGGGGCTCAAACAAAAGACAGAAGAGTTATTGATGTATCCGCTTGAAAGCCAGTTTTAATATAAATTTAGCGGTGGATGCACTAAAAACCGTTCGTAGAGCATCCTTCATATTAATTGTTAATCTCAATATGAAATTAACAATTAAGGGTGTGCTCCTGGAAAATTTAGACCAGTCATTTCATTTAGTCCAAACATGATGTTTATATTTTGCAATGCACTGCCTGCTTGACCTTTCATGAGGTTATCTATGTGCGATATCACTCGAAAAGTGCCGGTTCTTTCGTCACATGCTACGGTTAGATTTACAAAATTACTTCCTCGGACATCACCGGTTGAACTTGGTTTGTCTGACACCCTGACAAATTTGTTGCCGTTGTAAAAATCTTGATATGCGGTAAATACTTTTTCTTGAGTTATTCCAGTCGGTAAGGTGCCGTAGATACATGACATTATCCCGCGGGTCATTGGAATTACTTGTGGAGTAAATGTTAAATTAATATTTTTGCCGGCAAGGAGTGACAGTTCTCTTTCAACCTCCATTACGTGTTGGTGTCCGGCTAATTTATAGGTATAAGCTGTATCGTATGCCTCAGGATAATGGAATCCTTTTTTTGGTTTTTTCCCTGCACCACTAATTCCGGTTTTGCAGTCACAGATAATTCCGTTACACTCAATCAACTTATTTTTGCTGGCAGGAGCAAGCCCGAGAATGCAAGATACCGCAAAACATCCGGGGTTGCCAACAATCGTTGCCTTAGAAATCTTTTCTGAATGAATCTCTGCAATACCATATACTGAATCTTTTAATAATTCTGGTGATTTATGATTGGTATCTAATCCTTGTCGCCTTGCATATTCTGTATAAATATCGGTTGTATTGAATCTAAAATCTCCCGAATAGTCGAGAATTTTTCTTCCTTGTTTCACTTCGTTAGGAGCAAGTTGCATCCCAACTCCGTCCGGGGTTGAGTATACTACAATATCGGCATCAACATTTGCTCCATCTTCATCTAATGAATAAACCGGAAGGTCGCAAATTCCTTGTAAGTGTGGCCAAAAATGTGAAATAGGTTTTCCGGTATCGTTTGCGGCAACAAGTGCAGAAATCTCAATTTCGGGGTGCCTTAGAATTAGTTCAATCAGTCCAACTCCACCATATCCGGTAGCACCAACGAGTTTTACTTTAATCATTTTTTCTCCCATCTTACAATGAATCTACTTCTGTGGTTTGTTCTTCTTTTGGAGTTCCTGATATTTCTTTCCAATCAATTTGTGGTGCCTCTGCCCAAAGTTCTTCAAATTGATAAAATTCACGAGCATCTTTATCAAATAACTGCACAATAAAGTTGCCATAGTCAAGTAGAACCCAGCCTCCCTCTCTTCGTCCCTCAAGCCCCAGTTTGAATATATCGTTTGCTTCCATTTCACATTCTGTGTATTCGGCAATTGCTTGTAGGTGAGTAAGGTTGTGTCCGGTGGCAATGATGAAGAAATCCGCATAACTACATAGGTTTGAAATGTCAAGCACCTCTATTTCTTCAGCTCTGTTTTCATAGGCTATTCTGGCACAGAGTGACGCAAGTTTAAGTGTTCGTCTTGGATCATCTTTGCTAACTAATTCAAATTGATTTTTTTTCTTTGTTTTCATTTTTGTTTCCTGTCATTTTTAAAAAATTTGCTATTCCATTTAATCTCTTCTATTTTACCGTTAGCACGATGATAATATGCCCAAAATGCTCTAACTCCTCTGAAATCTACGTGAAAGGTAAGCCTATGTTTGTTGGCACGTTTGTCGAAATAGTAAACTCCAATTCCCCCAAGAGCAAGCACTCCTCTGCTTTGTGCTTCCTCTATGGCGTTCACTACAATTTTGGCATCACTTAGGGTTACTCTGCCATCTCCGTCAAGGTCATCGGCAGTTCCGTCATTGTTAGCATCAAAGATAATATCAATTGCATCTCCGTAAATATGTTGACTAAATTTTGAGCTTCCTATTCGGCTGTTGTATTCCGGTGTTCTAAATGCACTGATGATTTTTAATCCATTCATCGGTAATCCTTGCCGCTGAAACAAAGCAAACATATTTTCTATTTCTTGGATAAAAAACATATTTGCAGGAAAAAAATCAGTATGTCTTTTATTGTCGTTATCACCAATAATTACCATGTTTTTCATTTGCATGCTGGGACTAATGAAACAATCTTGATTTTTGGGCGTTATCTCTACATATAGTTTTTTTGCAGTATAGTGGAGAGGATTATTGCGAATTTTGCTAACCTTGCTTGTCTTGTAGTTGGGATAAAATCCTAAGGCAAACCCTTGTACTGTTATAATATCTGATGATAGTTTGCTTTGTTTTGCTATGTACGGCACTACACAGAATATTTTGGTTTGTTTCTTTTGGTTGTTATGCAGGTAGTTAATAATGATTTCAGTATCACCGGGTATTGCGGGTGAATGGAATTGTATTCCTGATGATGGAGTGGTTAATAAAAATGCTCTGTCCTTGGTAGTCCCGTTTCCTCTTTGAATAATTTTGGTTATTTTATTTTGCTTGCCGATTAGGAATAACTTTATGATACTTCGCTTGGCACAAATAATCGCAGGAGTGCCTTGATAAAATTTGAAAGAGGTCGGTGAATTATTACTTGGCGATAGCCATTCACATTTTATATTTACCTCCGACGCATTGATTGCCAGCGAGGTAAGATTAAGTATAACTACAAAAAGTGCAGGTAAGTATGTTTTCATAAATTAATTATCTCCAATGAAAGCATACACATTTGGTATCCTGATTTCATCTAAAAAATTATCCGTATTCTGCTATTGATTTTTTGGGCTATGATTAGGATTATCTTTTATCTCCATTTTTTTTGTTGTTAAGGTAGCCTGACATCCACGCTGCAACCATACTCATTATTGCCGGATTGCTGGTTATTAGCTTGTCCGCTCCGTAAATTAATGGCCCACCAATTCCAAAAGGTGAATTTGCGATTACGCTTATGCCATCTTTGTCGCTGGTGGCACTTATTGCAAAACCGAAAAAATATTTTTCCAATTCATTCCCCGGTGGCAATATTCCAGGGTCTGCACTGATTGCATTGTAAGCCGTAATTACATTGAAAAAAGGTAAAAACGCATCGTACACACGAGTGTATGAACGCGTTGAATGGACATAATAGAGAAGGCTTACCTGTTTAGGAATATTCTTCGTCGCAAGTTGGTAGTCTTTGCTTTGATTTAAGTGGTATTTTATCTTTTGCCTGAAAAATCCTTTTAGAACTTGTGGGTGAGTTGCAATTAATATTGTGTTATCATCAATGATTGAATAAGTTGGAGCAAATGGTATGGCCTTTCCTGATTGATTGAAATATCTGATGATATTGTTGCCTTCGGTTATGCTGGTAAATGAGTTATTTAATTTTTTTTCAACAGCTCGTATTATATTTTCAAATTTTTCAGCTGACGCATTTTCAAATCTTAATACTGTGCCTGATGGACATGAGTGAAAGGTTACTTGGTCGCCTAAGGTATTGATGATATCTTTCGTTTTGATTCCAAACAGGCTGTCTTTATTCATCATTGGGTTCAGTTTTATTATTGTTGATAAATCAAATCCCTTAGTTGAGCTTAGTGCATTGATTAATCGCGGCAAATCTTGTTTTAATGCAATAAGGTCAACCTTTGCGGAAAAAACGTCACTTGTATTTAACGGAAGTTTTCGAGAAATTTTTTCGATATCAGTTGATGGTTTAAGTGCTCGCATAATTCCGATTCGTTGATTCGGGGCATAAAGATACATTGTATGTCGCATACTTGTGTTAGGAAAATCAATACTAAAACTAAATGCATCAATGCCGGATAGACCTAGTGCATCAATTATTTTTCCAACCCTTGGTGATGCCATGAATTTAATTAATGGGATTGCAATTCTGGTGTTAAGAAAGACAAATGAGCCGTATGGTTTTGCATTGCATTTTTTCTTCACCAAACTGAATACCTTAGATCGAGCCAAGATATTGGGTTGGCTGTGGTTGTAGTTTTTTATTATGGTCTCTAATCCTGCCTTGCTCGTTGTCATTACTAAAACATTAGATAATAAAGTAAAGTAGTTGTTTTCTTTGAAAAGCAGGGAGTTTATACCGGGAAGATTGATATTAAGCACGGTGGTATCTTGAATCTTCAATTCTTGGGCAGGGATATATGATGAAAGATTTTTACGGGCAAGACCTTTGATTGCATCAAATAGTTTTTTTCTGTTAGGTGAATCGGGAAAGGTAAGTGAAATATAAATAAGTGGAGTTCCGGTTGAAGGATCTATACCTTGAAGGGCAAGTGAATATTGAGCATTTATCATCTTGCTTACCATTGGACGGTCAAGCGAGTTTTCACTGACTAATTTATCAAGAAACTCTTCTTTTTTGACAGTAAGTATATTCAAGAAATCGGCAATCTCAGGATTTGTTTTTAATTTGCCAATAGCTGTGTTATTGATAACTTTATCCATTGCGGTTATGTCAAAGGTTCGAAGGTAGAATACCGTATTGTCAGGCAATACATCTTCAAGCTGAATCTTTGAGCGAGGTTGTGATGCAGCCGATGCGGTAGAGTCAGACTGCAAAATTATTCCTGCTGTTAAAGCAATACAGATAAAAATACTCTTATACATTGTTGTTTTCCTTAAAAAATATTGAGATTTTTTGACGGAGAATAGCTGTCAGCCGGCAATGGCATACTCTTCAGTATGTTTTTTATTCTAGAATATTCAATCCATTCTATATGTCCATC
>CAMZKK010000039.1 GCA_947311175.1 uncultured Planctomycetota bacterium
AATGATACTTATAATGTCATTGTCGAGAATGAATTTAAGGTTGAATAACACTTAATAAAACGGGACACGCAAAGCTTCTTTGCGTGTCCCGTGTCCTTATTTACTCAAAACCTCTTTTTTAAAAATCTCACCCCGCTCCGAAAAGTTTTTGAATAGACCGTATGAAGCACATCCAGGGCTGAGGATTACGACTCCATTTTCAGGACAAGTATTTGTCGCTTCGATTACAGCTTCTCGCATATCTGCAACAATTTTAACCATTGCCTTGGGCTTGGTTTTTAAAATGTCGTTTTTGATAGTTTGGGCAGTATCTCCGAGGAGTATGGCTGAAATGGCAGAAATGGCAATTTCTTTTGCCATTTCTGCTAATGATATTTTTTTATCATAGCCTCCGGCAATTATAACTTTTGGACAATCAAAACTTTTTATAGCTGCAATGGTTGACTCCGGAGTGGTGGAGATAGAATCATTGTAATATTTAATCCCGTTATTTTCTGCAACTAATTCTAAGCGATGTGGCAATCCGTTAAATGTTCTGATTCCCTCTTTTATTAAACCATCATATTCCGAATACATACTTGCAGCGAGTGATGCTGCTAAGAGGTTTGCAATATTGTGTTCACCGGGTAATTTGAATTCCGACAGATTGAAGGATTCTTTTTCTTTGCCCGCAACTCTAATGATTACCTTTTTATTATTAATAAATGCGGCATTTACTGAATTTGAATCTTTTATGCCAAAAAGGCCTACTCTTTGTTTAGCATCATTTGCCCACTCTTTTAGGATGGGGTCATCGTTGTTGAGGATAACTGTATCTTCCGGCCATTGAAAATTCATTATGTTTTTTTTCGCTGAATAATATTCATCCAAGGTTCCGTGCCAATCAAGATGATTAGGGCTAAGATTGGTAACGATTGCGGTGTTTGGGCTGAGTTTGTTTTCGGCAAGGTAATATAGCTGAAAACTGGATAATTCTAAAACGGCAGGGGTGTTTGGGCTGTAATTGTTGATGTCGTTAAGCAATGAACCGCCAATGTTTCCACCAATCAGGGTGTCTGGTTGATGTTTTTTTAGCATGTTTCCCAGTATGGCAGTGGTTGTGCTTTTGCCATTTGAACCGGTAATACCAAAAGTATGCCCTTGTAAAATCTGAAAAACCGAGCCAATTTCGGTAATTATTTTAGCGTTATTTTTTCGCGCTATTTTTACGAATTTATTATCAGGTTTTATTGCCGGATTGACAACCACGATATCTGCATTTTCAAAATCATCTTCTCTGTGGCTACCAAAGGTTGATCGATAATCTATATCTTTAAGTTTTTCAATGGTTGGAAGAAGTTCCTCTTTGCTACGCAAATCGGTTATAGTTATCTTGGCACCAAGATTTGCCCAGAATCTGGCTGCACCTTCTCCTCCGCCAAAAAGTCCTAATCCCATTATTGTAACACGAGCTGGTGTTTTACCAAGAGCCATAGTAATTCCTTGTAAAATGATGATAAATTTATTATAAGTTGGGTCGTAGGCAACACAAGAATAATTCTAAATTCCCCGAGATGAATTTAGAATTAAAGGGAGTGTGCTGTAGGTAATATACTGAAACGCCACAGTCATCTGTGAAATTTAGAATTATATATATAACGAGCCTTGATTCAGCAATTTTCCTTTGTATTATTAATTGTTGATATTTGTTAATTATTCTATTTATAGGAGATGTTATTTGTCTTCAGAAAACATCAAAAAGAAAAAAGTTAAAAAAAGTCGCTGGCTGTTAAAGCTAAGTTTGGCATTTTTTGTTATTGTTGGGATTGTAATTTTATTGACCTCGGTTTTCGGCGATAGAATGTTGCGGGCGACTGCCGAAAAATTTATTTCGCAAGAGATTGGAGTGCCGGTAACTATTGCCAAGTTTCATATCAGTGTGTTTGGTCGCCCAAGTGTGTCTTTATATGGAGTTAAGGTTGGGAAAAAAGATTTAGTTTCGGTCGAACAAATAACAGCTACTGTCAATTCTCTTGGCACATTGACTAATTCCGGCGATATGATTGTCAATCTTGATTGTGGAGGAGTTAAGGTTGTTGTGCCTGATAATCCTTGGCAAGAAAACTCAGAACTTTATAAAGTTTATAAAAAAATAACTGCAGGCAAGAGCAACTCTAAATCTAATTGGGCAATTCCGTCTCTTGTATTACGAGGTGTTAGCCTTGATTTGCCGGCAGAAAATGGCAGTCGATCGGGAATAGATTTTGAAGTTTTAGATATCTCCGGGTTGAGTTCAGAAAATCTAAAATATCAATATCCTATTGTGAAATTATCATTACGTGATGCATCACTATCGGTTAATAAGAATAAATTTGTATCTTTAGATAAATTTGAAACAGACTTGGATTTGACAGGCAAAGAAATAAAGATAAATTCTCCAAGTGGCAAAACTCTTATTTTTAATGATATTTTTGATAAAAATACATCTTTTGTTACTAAACGTTTTCTCAATTCATTGTCGTTAATTAAATTACCGGATAGTCTTAGCCCTCAATTGAAAACAAAGAATACTCCTCAAAAAATTAATGTCTCAAATCTGAAATTTTTAAATCTAAAATTAGCAGTAAAAAATAATGAAGTTATTGATGGCGCAGAAATTGCAACGGAGATTAAGGATGTTTCTGTTGATAGTTTTGTTATTTATAATAGCGGCTATGCTTTGAATAAATTGAAGATAAAGGGGATGCGTCTTAGCGAACAAATAGGTGGTAAAACTACCGATTTCGCAATGACTGGTTTAAGTATTTCAGCAGAGCAAAGCGATGAGCATTCATTCTTGCCGTCAGTGGTAACGTCTATTCAAAACTTTAGGGTTAAGGCAGGAAGAAATAATCCGCAAGCGGACATCTCGCTTAGTAATGTTGATTTTTCCTTACCTGAACATTCTGCAAATAAAAGCATTGTTGATATAAATAAATTTGGAATTAATAAAGTCGTTTTATCTCTTGATGCACAACGAGGTAAGGGGTTGACAATTATTGATGGTGTTAGCTCGCAAATATCTGCGTGGTGTAGTCTTTTAGGCATCCAGCAATCTTCTGTGGCGACCAACAGTGCTACTCCAAAAATATCTAAGATAAGGGTTGCTAATCTCCAATTGGCAGATGCAGAGATGAAATTATTTGATTTCACGCTGAATAAAACTCTACCGATAATTTCTACTAGAACGAAAGGTGTTGTTTTTGAAGATTTTGTAATTAATGTTTTGAATAATGCATTGGCTGTAAAAAACACCACAATTGAAGATGTGATTGTATCGTCAGCTGTTGCCCGGAAGCATTTAGATGCTGAGATGAAAATGATTGTGATTAGGGATATAGATACACTTTCTCTTCTTCCATTTGAAACAGCAGAGAGCGAGCAAGTGTCGGTTGTTGAGTCGGGAAATAACTTTATGCCAATCAATAAGATTACTCTCGGAGCAATAGAGGTTGTTGCAGGAAAAAACACTAAAAATAGATTGATTGTCAAAAAAATAAATCTTAATTCTGTAATGGGTGATTTGCTTGTTAGCGTTGATGGTGGATTAGATATTTTAGATTCTATCTCTTATATAAAAAATGATCTTTCTACATATCTTGATGTTTTTGAAACTAAAAAAGAAAAGAAAAGCTTAACGGTATCTCGTAATTATCTTATTGACAATTTTAATTGTGAAAACATTCGTGTAAATTTCAAGAAAATCAGAACGGATTTATCAACCGATACTGTTGTAATTGCGTTGTCTGAAATTGCCACTAAAAATATTATGCTAAGCGATGTTAAACAAAAGATTAAGTCTTTGCGGGCTGAAGGCTTTAATCTTAATCTTTATAACAACGCCAAGATTGGCGGACAGTTGGCATTTAGCTCACTTAGCTTAAATAATTTTGCATATCCATTGCAAAAGATAGATAACGGTAGAATTGATTTAGAAATAGATGATTTTTCTTTTAGTCCTGTCGTTGTTCCTAGTAAACCTTACGTATCTCTCAAAAACTTAATGCTTAATTGCATCTCAATAAATCCAATAGCCTTTAAGAACATTGAATGTGATAGGCTAAGGATTGATGCTAAATATTTAAAATCTGGAAGTTGGGATATTGAGGAAAGTATTGATGTGTTGAAAAAGCTTGCCCTTACTTTTGTGAGTGCAGGAGATAAAATAAGTAAGAGTGCTGGCAACACCAGTAAAAAACCGCTATCGATTGAAATTAAACGGCTTGCTTGTTCTGATTCAAGTGTTGGTTTAAGTTCAGCAGTTGATAAAAACGAGGTCAAGGTTAAGTTGTTTCCCGGAGAGATTGAGCTGTCTAATTTGATATTGATTGATACTGCAAAGGATTTGAGAGTTTATCTTGGTGAGATTAGAAGTAAATTAGCACGAGTGGAATTTTCTGATAACGATAAACAGCATTATCTCGCTGCCGATACCATTGAAGTGAAACGGTATGATTCTCTTCGATTACAAAAAGGCACTGCCGGTAGCAGTGTGATTGTTGGAGCGGTAAAACTTGGAACTACAAAAAACAAAAAACTTCCACAAGTCTTAGCGTTGGTAAATGCCTTCTCGACATCTGTTCAGGAAATATCGAACACCCGAGCCATCATAAGATATATTCGCTGTAATAAGCCAAAGGTTTTCACAAAAATAGAAAATGGCATGGAGGTTAAGTTGTTGCCGGTAATTGATGATATCGGAAGGATGCTCAATGCCTTCGGTCAAAACGAAAGCCGAAAGAATAGTGGCGATTATCCGATTTATTTGGCAGAGTTGAATGCTGTAGGAGGTAGTATAGAAACAGCTGTTTTTCAAAAAATAGGTAGAAATTTTGTTAAGTATAGGTTGGAAAATATTGATTTAGTTGGAAATAAATTGTCATCATCATTTAGGACTGATGGTGATTTGGAAATTACTTCAATTCTTACCGCAGAAACATTAACTTCTCGAAGGGCTGCAATAGATTTTGCCTTAAATAAATTTTCCATACCGAGTGGTTTTGATAGGATTAATTTTGATATTATCGCGAACGTGAAGAAAATCCCCACTGAATTTATTGCTAGTATTGCTGCCGAAGAGGGGGTTTTGCTGCGGGGCAAAAACGGATATATCGATATTGATATCAAGGGAAGTAGCAAGGGAGGCGATTTAGATATTCCGATAGATGTTTTTATTGACAAGATGTCAATGAAGTATCATCCGCAGGCACATAGAAGAAGATCAGGGTTTGGCGAAATTCTATCTGTAGCAACATCAATGACAGGATTTGTTGATTTTCCTTTGAAAAACAAAAAGATAAAAGATATTTGTCATATTAGAGGTAATATACAAAATCCAAGTTTTACATACAATCAAAAAGCTTTGTTGAAGATGATACCAAATATAGCTAAGAGCGTGACTGCCGGAACTGTAAATTCTGTTATTGATATCTTAAAAGGAAAACCTATTTTCCCACCTGCTAATGGCAATGAAGCTGGAGTGAATACAATGCCGGAAATCAAAAAACCGGGTGAATATAAACAGGATGAATATAATCCTGATGAATACAACCCTGGTGGCTATGGAGAACAACAACCTCGAAAAGAAGATAATGAGCCTAAAAAAAATACCAATCCGCTCATTAATTTATTGGGTAAGACAGGCCTGAAAATGCCAAAATTACCTTTGCCAAAACACAATAAAGAAGTTGTTGCGGATACTGAGGATAAGCCAAGTAAAGAAGAGCGAAGATTGAATAGAGCCAAAAAGGTTTTAGATTTATTCGGCGATCTTATTAAAAAATAAAAAGGGTAATCCATGTAGAGACGCAATACATTGCGTCTCTACA
>CAMZKK010000040.1 GCA_947311175.1 uncultured Planctomycetota bacterium
AAAATTGTGATGAGATAATTGTAATTACTTATCTTGTTATCGACCATCTCATTTTTTATGTCCAAGGTAGGCACTTGGGAGTTGAATCCGCCGAACATTAGTTTTTAAAAGTTTTTCTTCCGCTTTTTTCTGTTTGCTAATATCAATAAATGTCTCAAGAAGACACGGCTCTCCATGATAGGTGAATGGTTTTACTGATTTTAGTACTGGAATGCTCTCTCCATCAGTAGTCAGCATCGTTCTTTCGCTATTATCTATAGACATTTTTAAATCTATTATCGGGCACTTTCCTTGATCTGAATGGCAGATAAATTTATGACAGATTTGATCAAGCATTTTTTTAGAGGTTGTGTTTGTCATTCTTCCTGCTGTAGAATTTGCAAATACAATTTTTTTGCTTTTGATATTTACAATAATAATTCCTGCTTGAATTGCTTCAAAAATATTGAAATAATCTTGGGTGAGTTGTTGGTCCCTTTTGCGCATCGCAAAAATATCTTCTTTGGTTGTTTTTAGGATGTCTTTAAATATTGATAATGGATTATCGGCTGAGAGTATTTCGTCAATTACTTTTAGCTCGTGGTCGATGTATGGGATTGTACCCATAAGGGTAATGAATTCATCAATGTGTTTTTTATTTATTGAATATTGGTGACTATTATTCGTTTGTGCTATGTTTGTGTTTGATAAATTTTTGTCTGAATAGCTATTACTACTAATTATTTTTTGCCCTTTACTGATTGCTTCTTTGTAGTTACTTGCTGAATCAAAAATAATTGAGGTTCGGTAAATTCTTGTTCCTGCCAACATTATTGCTCGCATCCATAGTGGTGGATTACATAAAACAAATCCTGCAATATTGTTTTCCGCATTTTGATAATACTCTTTTTGTTTAATGATTTCCGTACGCGGTGCTCTACCGGTCAGGTTTGTCAAATCACGAATTTCAACCCACGGTTTTTTGATATTTACTTTCTTTGCAAACTCGTTTAGTAGCTCATAGTATCCTTTGATGTCTGAAAATGCCATGCTTCCGGCACATTGAATATACAGAATTGAAGTGCCGATTTTTTTTATATTGAATGTGTAGTTGTCATTGATTTTCACCTCGGTGAAATCTTCAAGCTCTATTGTTTGGAGCCCGGTTTCTGCACAGGTGTATTCTTTTTTGCCATTGTTAAATTTTTTAGTGCTTGATTTCATTGGTTAGATTGATTCTGCCTTTAAATTCTTTTCAATTAATGATAGCAGAGATGTTGGAGAGAATGGCTTTGTTAGTAAGTTTTTGATTTGATATTTTTCCATAAGCTCTTTGACACTTGAATCAACCCTGCCGGTAATTACAATCCATTGCGGTTCTTTTATTGTTGCGTCTTTTTTTATTTGTTCAATCATTTTCCATCCATCTAAAAATGGCATTTGGAGGTCAGTTATTACTAAGTCACATTCTTTTTCTCTTAGGCAGTCTATTCCTTTTTTACCATTTTCAGCACATCTTATATTTGCCCCTGTTGGGGTAAGAGTTATCCGCATTATGTCTCTAAGTACCGGCTCGTCATCAACTATCAAGATATTAATTCCAAGCAAACAGTTGGTCGCTGTTTTTTTTTGAGGAAGAATTGTGGTTGGAGATTTTTGTTTTTTTGAATTGGGGATAAATATGGTGAAGGTAGAACCTTTGCCTTCTTCACTATTTACGGTAATTCTTCCACCATGCTCTCTGATTATGGTCTCTGATGTGCTGAGTCCTAAGCCAGTGCCGGTGATAGATTTCTGGGTAGATTTAATATCTTTGCAAAATTGACCTTTGGTAGAATATAATGGCTGAAAGATTTTTTGGATATTTTCAGGCGAGATTCCTGAGCCGGTATCGGTTATCGTGCACCAACTTTCTTCACTGTTTGAGTCTGTGGTTATGGTTATCCTCTTTTCTTCAACATCTCGCATTGCATGGTCGGCATTTATTATTATATTTAAGATGACTTGGCTAATATCACCCTTTCTCACTTCTATTTTTTCAGTATCATTGTATTCAAGAACAACGGTAACTCCGGTGGTTTCAAGTTCATGTTTTATTAGTTTGATGGTTTTAGTAACTACCTCTTTGATTCGGCATGGTTCTTGTTCGGGCCTGCTAAGGCGAGAAAAATCGGTAAGTCTTGCTGCCAAATCTGAAGAATCACTAGCAGCCTCGGAGATTGCTTCTACATAATTTCGCAATCTGTCATCTATATTTTTTTTGTTAAGTATTAAGTGGGTATAACCCAAAATAGCCATATTTATATTGTTGAAATCATGGGCAATGCCACCGGCAATAAGCCCCATTACCCGCTGTCTTTCTGTGGCTGTTATGGCAGATTGAGCGGTTTTTAATTTCTCTGCCGACGTTGATAAGGAGTTTTCGATGTTAAATATTCTGACTGCCGATTCTAAGTAGTTTCTTAATTCTCTTTTGTTGTATGGTTTTAAAATGAAGTTATCAGCCCCTGAATTTAAAATCTCATCATTTTCGTTTATAGTGTCTTTGTCATTCATTATGATAATGTATTGATAGGTCGTAGGGTAGTTGATTCTCAAAGTATTGCAAATTTGATTTACATTGTTTGTTTGTAAATTTTTATTAATGATAATTATTTTTTGAGTTGGCTTATCGTTTCTTATCGAAAGTAGTTTGTTGCTATTGTTTGAATCTTGAACAGGATATCCCCCGCTATGTATCAGTCCTGCTAAAGATGTCCTTTGTTGGTCATTGCTATCAAGGATAAATACCGGCGGCCTGTTGGGATTGTGATTTTTGGCATTGTTATTGATTTCTGCTATTGAAACGGCAGGCAGAGTTTGACTGCTAGTTTTTTCGACATACATATCTTTGTCGGCATTTTCAATCCATTCTGACACAGATGATATCTTGTTGTTAAGAGATGATATCCCTATTGAAAGTCCGATTCCAAGCTCAGGCTTATCTGAAATAGGGTTGTCTCTTATTGTCTTTAGAATCCGTTTTTTGATTTCATTGCCTTCAGTGATTGATGCTTCAATCAGGATTGCCATAAATTCATCACCACCATATCTAATGCAGATGTCGCTATCTCTTAATGCTGATGATAGTATTTGAGCAGTCTTGGTTAGGATTTGATCGCCGTAGTTATGGCTGACAAGGTCATTTGCTTTTTTGAAGTTATTGATGTCAATAAAGAGTAGGGATGAGTTATTGCCGTATCTTTTGTGCCTTGCAAGCTCTCTGTCTAAGACATCGAGTCCGTATCGACGATTGAAAAGCCCGGTAAGAGGGTCGGTCTTGCTTAGTTTTGATAATGTTGAGTTTTCATTCTGTAGTGTCATCCCCCTTTGATTTACAGCTACCCATACCTTGACAATCGCCTGCAGCTCTCGGAGATCAAAGGGTTTGGGTATTACAAAATTTGCCCCTGCTTTATAGTAATTTAGTAAGCATTCTTGTTGAGTCAAGGCACTTATAAATATTATTGGCAGGGTGTCCCACTCGCTATGTTTTCTTATAGATTCACATATTTCAATGCCACTTCTTGTTGGCATATTTTGGTCAAGCAAGATAATGTTTGGTTTTCTATTTTGTAGCTCTTCTTCTATTTTGTTAGGATCTGTAATGGCGAATACTTTGTAGTTGCTACCTAATGCTATGGTAATAAAATCGCAAACTTCTTTGTCGTCATCCACCAATAAAATTATTGCTTTCCCTTGATCTTTCAACTGTTTCTCCCTAACACCTGAGGTATCCCAAATCTTTGCGGCAGGTATTGCCATAATATAAGCATTTCTTGCAATCACTACCCTTGCCGGTGGTAATGAGATAATTAATCAGTTGTTGCATTATTTCAACCTTGCATGGTTTCTCGACAATACAGTCAACTCCACAATCTTTAATGTCAGAAATCTCCCAGTTGCTTAAATTGCCTGAAAATACCATAATCGGTGTGTCTGGTATCTTTTCTTGCAGTGTCCAAGCCAACGACACTCCGCTTTCTCCCGGCATAGTGATATCAAGAATTGCTAGTTTTATGTCACTATTTAAAATGCTGTTATCTTTTAGAACCTCTGCGGTGTTGGCATAAGATATTGGTGTGTATCCCTGCTTCTTGCTTAGCAGAGAAAGCAACTGTCTGATTTCAAGATTGTCATCAACTATCAAAACGCTCATTTTAAATTATTAAATCCTTGTCTGTTATGATAAGATTGCTGCGCCCCAAGGTGCTAACACAATTTCATGTTCTTTGATTGTTACCTCACCGGCAATTACATTGGTGCTTGCAAGTCCTGATACTTCCTTTAGCCTATCAAGGCTACAGTTATGGGTTTGTCCGTAGAGATTTAGAAGGATTGTTACGCTTTGACTTCTATCTAAGGTGCTTTTCTTTAATACCATAATATTGTCAGTTCCAACATCCATTTTTTCAATATAATTATCTTCTTGAAATACTCGATGAGTTGCCTTGATTTTATTGATGTTTTTGATATGTTCCGTCAAGTCTTCATTGATGCCTTCCCAATCCTCTGGTTTTGATTTTACTACATGGCAAGTTTTTTTAAATCCGTATTCGAATCCGGAGACAATCATCACTCCACTAGTGATTAAAGCGGTAAAGGTGTAGTGTTGTTTTACTCTCGCTACATCACCTCGATATTCTTCCATTAAGCGTTCGGTATCGTGTGATTCAGGAAAGCAAATAGAACGGGTTTTTCCAGCACCGTCACGCAATTGGTCGAGGAACCAATCTCCTCGAAAATCCCACCATTTTCCAGAATTAAAAGTATAGTCGAAACCTGCTTGAGTGAGCGCAAGGTTGTCTTCAAATGGACAGCCTAGACTTTCTGCAAAAAATGTGCAGTCTTCATGTAAATCTTTTGCTCTACCGATTATTAGTCGCCATAAGTCTGTGGGGACTTGATAGGCTGCATCGCATCTGAATCCTCGAACACCAAGGTCGAGCATTTTCTTTACCAGTTGCCACCAGTATTCATATAGCCCGGCTTTGTCGGGGCTGTTTTCATTGTCAATTTCAGCCAAATCACCCCATATTACCCAATGACCATTGTCCATTGCCCCAGGGTGGGCAATAGTGCCATCTTCTAACCATTTAAACCAATCACGATGCTCTTCGAGTAGTGGAGAATCATGGGCTGTGTGATTGATAACCAAATCAACAATCACCTCAACTCCTTTTTCTTTGCTTCTTTTTACAAATTCTGCAAAGGCTGCAAACTGCTCCTCCGTCTTTTCAAATGGGAAGAAAGTTTGGTTTAGTTTATCATAATCTCTGATTGAATATAGACTTCCAGATTCACCCGGAAATTGGATAGGGTTTAAGAATACCCAATTAAAGCCCATTTCATAGGCACGGTCAACATGCGGTATCCATTTGTCAACACTGCCGACAATAGGAGCAAATAGGTTGTAAATAAATGGTAAGTTTTGAGGAGTTGTAGTCATGGATAATTCCTTTCAATGATAATCTTACAGTTGCTTGTTATTGTTGTCCTTTGTGCTAAATAATATTACAATATGGTATTAAATCATAAATTTATGTAAATGTTAAAATTCTATGATTTGGGATTATTGTTTTTTCGTTTTCTTTTTTCTGCAAAAAATGAGGTTAAAATGTTAGAGCATTCCTCTTCCATAATACCTTGCTCAACCTCTACTTTGTGATTTAGTTCATTGCAACCGAGAACATCCATCACCGAGCCACACGCTCCAGCTTTATAATCCCAAGCACCAAATACCAATCGAGATATTCTCGCAAGAACAATTGCTCCGGCACACATAGCGCATGGTTCAAGGGTTACATAAATTGTTGCTCCATAAAGTCTCCAGCTTTCAAGTGAGGCACTTGCTTGTGTAATGGCAAGTATTTCTGCGTGGGCAGTTGGGTCTTGCAGGGTTTCCCGTTGATTGAAGGCAGAGCCGATAACCTCTCCGTTGATGGCTATAATTGCCCCTACCGGAACCTCATCGGTAGCATAGGCATTTTCTGCGAGATTGAAGGCACGCTGCATCATTATCTTGTCAGGATGGTCAAGGTAGTTTATTGGTTGAATTGATCGTCCTGTCAGTCCTTGGTGTTTTTTTAAATCAGTATTGCTAGTCATTATTTTTTTCGTTCAATCGAGATTAATGTTATGTCGTTTTGCAATACCGGCATTTTTGTATGTTCGATAAGTTCGTTCATAATGAGCTCTGAAGATGGTTTGCCTTCCTGCAATGCTTGAAAGATGCACCCTTCAAGAGCCAGTTGGCTAATTGCAACTCCGTTGTCATTTATGCAAGAAGCTAAGCCATCGGTATGAGCCAAGATTGAGCCATTAGAACAAAATTCCATTTCGGTTTCTTCATATCTATAACTGGAAAGAATTCCTAATGGGGTGGCACTTCGATTTTCAAGATGGGTAATTTCTATTTTCGCAGGGCAGGCTAAATATACTCTGATGTTGCCGGCACTGGCAAATTTTAAGGTATTGTTTAGATAATCTATTTTGATTAAGGCGAGATTTACTAAAAAACCACTTCGTCGTTGATTAGCCAATATGCTGTTGAGTTTGGTTAAGGTTTTTCCCGGACCGATATTTTCGCCCAATATCCCTCGTAATTCCATAATCGTTCGAGCGATATTCATTCCTGCTTCAACCCCTTTGCCAGAGGTTTTCCCAATAGCGACAATAAAGCTGTTTGAAGATACTTTTAATACATCATAAAAATCACCACCCATTTCCAGTGATGAATTGTTATTTACTGTAACCTTGTAATCTCGCAGTGATGGAATTTCGGTTGGGGTAAAGCATCTTCTTAAAGAATGTGCATGCTGCATTGCCATTTCCATTCTTTCTCTGTCCATTATGTCTTGATTTGGAATGGTTCCACCGGTAGATAAAACAAAGATTGAGGTGATTGCCTTGGCAAACTCTCGTTCATCATCGCTAAATGGGTAGTTATCTGCTCTTCTTGATGCAATTAACACCCCGATAACATTGTCTTGATAAATCATTGGCAGGCAAATTGTTTTATCTTTTGAGTTAAGCTTGTCTTTATTCGTGGCAAAGATAAGTCCGGGATTTTGTTCAAAAATCATTTGTCCATTATTATCGAAAAGTTCATCCATTGTGGTTATGTTCATACATTCAATAGGTTTAAGGGTTTTGGGATTGATTCCTAACGCCTGATTGGGGTATAAAACCAAGCCTTGTTCGTCAAACAAAAAGGTTGCCATAATGTCGGCACTTAGTCCGGAGGCACTAATTGCCAAGCATCTGGTTATTATTCTATCTAGTGGGGCACCGGTAGATAAAATTTGGCAGATATCGGCAAGAGCTTTAAATCCGCCCTCGTTATTGCTTTTGATTTTTTCCATAATTATTTTTTATCCTTAATTTCTGAGGCTGTATCTTTTAGAGTATTGATTTGAGATTCATTCGTAGTTTTTTTCAGCTTGTTTGACATCTATCACCTTACTCCTTATAATGTTTTATTGTAATAATATACTAGCAATTAACTATTGTCAAATTAGAGAAAGACAAAAAGATGCAAAATTACCGAGAACAGGCAGTTCGTATTATAAGCTCACTTGTTGAGATGGATGAAGAAAAGATAAATCCTTTGCTGGTGACACCACCCGACCCAAAGATGGGAGATATTGGATTTCCTTGTTTTCTGTTGGCAAAGATGATGAAAAAAAGCCCAATGGAAATTGCTGATGAGTTGGCTAAGAAGGAACCTGAAAGCAAAGTCTTCAGCAAGATTGCAGCGGTAGGACCATATTTGAATTTTACTATCAATCCAGCAGGAATGATAAGTTCAACCTTGTCTGAAGTTATGAATAATGAAAAATCTTACGGAAGCAGTAATATTGGTAACGGTCAGACAGTTATTGTTGATTACTCTAGTCCGAATATTGCTAAACCTCTCGCAATCCATCATATCCGTTCGACAATTATCGGGGCAGCTCTTTGCCGAATCTATCGTTATGCCGGATATAAGGTCGAAGCTATAAACCACCTTGGGGATTGGGGGACAAATTTTGGGCAGCTGATGGTATCTTATAAAAAAGCAGAGGCACTTAACCCTGAACAGAAGGTTAATATTAGTGAGTTGTTGCGATTGTATATTCAGTTTCATAAAGATGCGGAAAATGATTCTTCTTTGCAGGAGGAGGCAAAGGCTTGGTTTACCAAACTTGAAAATGGAGATGAAGAAGCCGTTAGACTTTGGAAATTATTTTGTGAAGAAAGCTTGAAGTCATTTAAGGCTCTCTATAAGCGACTTGGGGTTGAATTTGATTATTATACCGGAGAAAGCTTTTTCAATGACAAGATGGATGCTTGCTTAGAGCTGATTGCGGAGAAAAATTTATCGGAAGTTAGCGATGATGCATTAGTGGTAAAACTTGAAGATTATGGTATGCCACCATGTTTGCTCCGAAAAAAAGACGGATCTACGCTTTATGCAACTCGGGATTTGGCTGCGGCATTATACCGCTATGATAAATACAAATTTGATAAATGCCTGTATGTGGTTGCAAATCAACAAGAGCTTCATTTTAGGCAGATAAATAAAGTTCTGGAATTGATGGGTTATGATTGGTCAAAAAATATGGTTCACATCAAGTTCGGAATGTTGTCGTTCGGAGCTGGTATTTTTGATAATCAAGGGGAGGATAGAGTAACCGGTTCGACAAGAAAGGGCAATATTGTTTTTCTTGAAGATGTTCGTGATAAAGCAACGGCAAAGGCGAGAGCTTTGCTTGAAGGCGGTTCAAAAGACCCCGACATCGCAGATAAGATTGACTCGCTTTCGGAAGATATCGGACTTGGGGCAATTATTTTCAATGAATTAGCACAGCGACGGATGAAAGATGTTATCTTTACTTGGGAGAAGGCATTAAACTTGCAGGGTGATAGTGGGCCATATTTGCAATATACTCATGCAAGGCT
>CAMZKK010000041.1 GCA_947311175.1 uncultured Planctomycetota bacterium
AATTATACTGTTTGCTCGTCCTTCCTTTAGACCAGCATAAAGCTTATTAATAATATCTAATAATTGCATATGTTGAGAATCCATGGCAGTTACCCCAACAGGATATTCTGGTCCCCATTTTACAATTTGTGGAGTTGTTGGAGCAGCAATTTGTGGCTGAGTTGAGCCTTGAATTTGTGGTTGTGGGGTTGATGATATTTGATTTTGCGGCAATTTAAATCGAGACAATAAATTACTAAGCACCTCTGCCTGACTTGATAATTGTTCGGCAGTTGAAGCAGATTCTTCTGCACTTGCTGTATTCTGTTGAGTTACCGAATCAATTTGTTGCAATCCTTGACTTACCTGGGCAACACCTTGTGCCTGCTCATTGCTTGAAGCAGCAATTTCACCAACAATATCTGCAACCTTAGTGATACCCTCAACAATTTTCTCTAATTCTTCAGCAGTCTTGTCTGCAATCTGAGTTCCCTTTTCTACCTTTTCTGTAGATGAAGCGATTAATTCTGAGGTTTCCTTTGCTGCCTTCGCACTACGCCCGGCAAGACTTCTAACCTCTTCAGCCACAACGGCAAACCCCTTGCCGTGTCGCCCTGCTCTAGCTGCTTCAACCGCAGCATTAAGGGCAAGAAGATTGGTTTGAAAAGCAATGTCGTCAATAACCTTGATTATTTTTGCAATTTGTTGACTTGAGTTGGTAATGTCTGCCATAGCTTCAGTCATTGCCTGCATACTTTCTCTACCGGTGGTTGCAGTATTTTTGGTACTACTTGCAAGAGTATTAGCAGTGCTGGCATTTTCCGCATTATTTTTACTTTGCCCACCGATTTCAGTCATAGTTGAAGTTATTTCTTCTAAGCTTGCAGCAGTTTCAGTTGCTCCTTGACTAAGTGCTTGACTTGCATCACTAATTTGTGAAGAGGCACTATTTACCTGTCCGGCAGCATTTAGGCATTCACGAATAATATGTGATAAACTGAGTATCATTTGTTGAAGTGACAAACTGAGAACATCTTCATTTGAGGCGACACTAACACTTGCCGTCAAATCACCATCTGAAATAGTTTGAGTTATTTCAGCTTTTTCTTTTAAGTTTGTTACCATACTATTTAAGGCAATGCCCAGCTTTCCAATCTCGTCTTTGCTGGTAATCTTAAGTTGGTTGTTGAGATTACCAACCTTAACTTTTTCAGCCATATCAACTGCATCTTGAATTGGTTTTAGAATTGATATGGTTATTTTTATAACTGCAACAATGAAAACAATGGTACCGACAATAACAATTAAAAGAAAAACATTATAGGCATTGCTTGTATGTTCTTTTAGGTTGCTGTTAGCGTCTTTAATTTTTTGTTTTGAGTTCTGTTTTATGACAGCAAGCACATCTTTGGTAGATTCTAAAACATTATTTCCAGCCATATCAAGTAGATGAATACTATCCTTCAATGCAAAATATTTAGAGCTGATTTCCGTTGAATTCTTGGTAAATTGCTTCAATGCTGGCGATATTTTAG
This sequence comes from uncultured Planctomycetota bacterium, assembly GCA_947311175.1. Taxonomy (GTDB): domain Bacteria; phylum Planctomycetota; class SZUA-567; order SZUA-567; family JAFGNG01; genus CAMZKK01. Next base: position 1,515 of record CAMZKK010000041.1, read on the forward strand.
GGGCAGCTTCATTTATTGCTTTGTTTTCAAGCATTGAGGCAACTGCAGTTAAAATATCGACGGTTGCGATGTTTTTTTGATCCTTTGATTCTTTATCAATTTCTGTTAAATACTTTTTATCACCACTAAGCAAGAATTCTTTTAGTAAAGATTGAAGATGGAGGGTGAATATATTGCACAATTGAGCGTTACTCAATAATCCATATTCATCACTTGACAAAAGTTCTCCCTCCATCATTCTGTCATTTGCGATTAATTCTAGTTCTTCAGTTATTGTTTTTATATTTTGTTCTACGATTTTTATTGGTGCAGTCATTTTCTTTTCTGCACCTTTTAGTTTTTTGCGATATTCTAACACTTTTTTATATAATGAACTATATTTTTTTAAAGCATCGTTGACCTTTTCTAAATTTTCTTTGTTAGCAGTCTTCACTTGTAGAGAATCCAAAGTACTTGTTGTTTTTTGCAAAACAACTTCATCCCAAGACTGAACAGATTTTTTCTCAAGCAAACGAAGTTCTTGAACATCGCTCAAAAAAAATGCCATTTCACCTTGTTTCTCCCCTTCGTCAATCAATGCAGATTCTTTGTCCTTTGTAATCTTATTAATACTTTTATACTCTAACGCACCTGTGAGCAATATCGCTATTACCCAAATAAATGCCATAAGTGAAATGCCAATAAGTTTTTGTTTTAAACTTAGCCCAAATTTTTTTTCATTTTGCATTGATTACCCCTTTTTTAATATTAAAAAAAATAATTTAAGATTCACTGTGAATTTAATACGGTGAATCTTAAATTATTTTTATATAACGCAGTAGAGACACAATGATTGCATCTCTACTGCCCTATTTAAATAATTTACTTCATTGCCTTGTCAACATCTGCTTTAGTAATATCATAAACACCACAGCCAACAACTAAAGTTTCATTTCCAACTTTAACTGCCTTGACAAAACTTATTTTTTGAGATGCAGCCTTTTCACCTGGTTTTGGCCAAACATACTCAACCCATCCTCCATTAGGATTTGCTTTGGCAGTTTTATTCATTTCAAGAAATAACATCTTGCCTTTACGGTCCTTAAGAGTGAGAACCGGTTTGCCGTCAAGTTTATACTTAATTGGGTGCATTCTCATTACGCCCTTCATGTCGTGGATCCAGATATAGGCGCCATTGAAGAAAAATGGAGAATCAGAGCCTTTAAATTTTACAAATGCCTTCAGCCCTTCTTTTGCCAATAGCTCACAGCCTTCATTAACCTTTTCCATAATCTTCTGTGGTGTTGGAGCCCCATCCTTTGCAGTTGCTTTACACTTAGCGATGCTTTCTTTGTTAATTTCTGCCTCGCTTTTAGCCTTTACACCCTCTTCTGCCTGCAAAACAGTTGCGGCAAACAATACCATTCCTGCAAAAATCAATAAACTACGCTTAATCATAGTTATCCCCTTCATAAAAACACAAATAAACACTTGAACTAAAACTTATTCTTAATATGCCTTATCATTTTTTGTTTGTCAATTTTTTTAGATAGTTATAGAATAATTAAAAATTCCGTAGTTGATGCGAAATTTAGATTAATGGTTAGATTGTCTATTTAATTATAAACTCCTTCTCAATTAAATCTAAGATATCCCAGAAGTTGTGTATAACATAATCAGGTTTATGCTTACTTTTTTCATTGAGATATTTTCCACTTCTCTTGGAAAGAAATGTTATCATTCCGACTTCGTGGGGGACATCCACATCGTTTTTAGGATTGTCTCCGACATAAATGGTTTTTTTGGGGTCACAACCCAACATCTTGCACCCTCTAAGGTATAATTTTGGGTTCTGTTTTGAAATGCCGATTGAGTCGGTAATTATTATTTTTTTAGGACTGATTAATTTATGAAGACCTAATCTAACCACCTTTTCGGCTTGTTTGATTCCAATGCCTGCCGAAATAATTCCCATTTTTAGCGGTTTTTCATTTAATAATTTTAATACTTCAATTGCATCTTCATACGGTGTAAGTCCGTGAAATTTTGTGTCGTGATAACCAGCCATCCCTGCGGCAACCAAAATTATTGGCGAACTTTCACCAAGTACCTCTCGAGGTAAACGAAGAAGAAGCTTGTCGAAGTGATGTTCATAGTTACTACTAAACTCTTCTATGACCTCCTCAAGCTCTTTTAGGCACTCATCAGCATCCATCTGCAAGCCGGCATCAAGCATTGCCTCAACTGCATTTCTACGGGCTTGAGCAGCAAACTCAGTTGTTGAATAAATCGTATCGTCAATATCAAAAAAAATACCTTCAATCTCTTTCATTATGCTATCCTCGATAAGATGATTACAATACGCACAACTATCTTAAACCTAAAATCCAACTGCGGAATTTAAGTTTATATTTTATTATCTGGCATATTCGATAAAACGATTTTCACGAATTAAGGTTATCTTAACCTCTCCCGGATAAGATAATTCATTTTCAATTTCCTGTGCAATCTCACGACAAACTCTTTGTGATTCCTTGTCGTTAATCTTGTCCGGTTTTGCAATAACTCTAATCTCACGCCCAGCTTGAATTGCAAATGCCTTGTCAATGCCAACATGACTTGAAGCAATGCTTTCAAGCTTCTCTAAACGTTTAACATATTTCTCTAAGGTCTCACGTCTTGCGCCCGGTCTTGACGCACTAATAGCATCGGCAATCTGAACAATTACCGCATAAAGACTTTCCGGTTTCACTTCGCACTCATGATGAGAAGCAATTGCATTAATTATTATTTGGCTTTCATCACAGCGTTTTGCAATATTTGCTCGAATTTCAGGGTGAGTTCCATCTTCTTCGTGATCCACAGCCTTGCCCATATCATGGAGAAGTCCGGCTCTTGTTGCAATCTCAACATCGAGCTTCATTTCGCTAGCAAGAATTCCACAAAGGAAGGCAACCTCACGGCTATGGTCAAGGACATTTTGACCATAACTTGTTCGATACTTCAATCTACCAAGCAAGAAAAGTTCACGAGGACGCAAGCTTTTAACATCAAGCTCCATTGCTGCCTGCTTGCCGGTTTCTATCAAATCTTTTTCAAGCTCTGTCTTGGTTTTTTCAACAATCTCTTCAATTCTTGCCGGATGAATACGACCATCGCCAACTAATTTTTGCATAGAGATACGTGCGGTTTCCCGCCTAATTGGGTCAAATCCTGATAAAACCACAACTCCCGGGGTATCGTCAACAATAACATCAATTCCTGTAGTCTTTTCAAATGCACGGATATTCCGTCCTTCTCTCCCGATAATCCTGCCCTTCATATCATCACTTGGCAGCTCAACAGTCGAGACAACACTGGTGGTAGTGTAGTCAACAGCCAACCTCTCAATTGCAAGACACAAAATATTTTGTGCTTTCGCCTCCGCATCTTCCCTAAATCGCTCTTCAAATTTTGCAATTCGCTGGGCGATTTCATGTTCAATATCGGCTTCAACTCTACGGAAAATTTCCTCTTTTGCCTGCTCACGAGTGTAGTTAGCAACCTCTAAAAGCTTTTCTTCTTGTTTGGCAATGGTGTTATTTACCGCTTCATAACGTTTTTGAAGTTCGTGCTCTCTCGCATTTAAGTCTCGCCCTAATGTTTCTAATTTTTGTTCTTTTTTAGATAATTCGTCAAGCTTCCGATCAAAGGTATCTTCACGCTTGGTAAGCCTTTTTTCAATTCCCTTTAATTCGTTGCGTTCCTTTTGAAATTCTTTATTCCTCTGCTCTCTAGTCTTCAGCGCCTCTTCTTTTGCTTTAATGCTGGCATCTGCTAGTATCTGCTTCGCTTCATGCTTTGCATTCTCTTCAATCTTTTTTGCTTCATTCTCAGACGATTTAACCTGAAAAACACCCCAAAGGTGTCTCGCGACAGCGCCCACAATAAGGGAAACTAACCCTACTATAATAAAAGTTATTGGCATCTTTTTACCTCTCAATTATGTACATTAAATAAACATAACTTAAGATAAAATCAGAATATTAGGTGTGATTTTTTGAAGTCTAAGGTGTTAAATTAGTAGCCAAGAGTATTATCTGTTTGCCCATACATCATATTTTGACATTTGTCAAAATAGGCACCATCTTGTAATTTTTCCGATTGTTGGATTATTACAGGGTGCAAAGTATGATTATATTCAGCATAACTACCTAATACCCAAGAAGTTAACAATGAATCAGAAAAAAACCTCTTGGTAGCTGTTTTTACAGCCAAAACCATACAATAAATCATTATTTTTAACTTTGACAAAAGTTTCTCTCCGAAAAATTGTAAATGGTTACTCAAATTTTTAAATCCTAAAGTTTCAAATCACACACCAAAAATACCTTCTTCGTATCTTAAACTGTGTATCGTCTTTTATTTTCTTCTTTAGTCCACTTATTGTCAAGAAGAAAAGAAACAAATGTATCCACTTTGGTCGGAAACACAAAATCACAACCTCTTATCTAAGAAAAAAGTTGCGGATTTTTTTTATTTTAATAACATTACTGTAATGTTAATCCTAAATTCAGCATTTGGAATTTAGTTTAATGATTTATTTTATAAATTTTAAATCGTCAATATATTATAGCTTAAACAATATTTTTTAGGAGTCGATTCTGTGATAATAACCTGTAATAGCTGCAATGGCAAATTCCGCCTTCCAGACCAAAAAAAGGGAATAAAATTTAGATGCAAAAGATGTAAGGCAATAATCGACACCAACGATGATGACTGTGCAAAACTTGAAGACGAAAAAGATGAAAAAAACAAGCCTAAAAAATCAGCAACAAAAGTAATCAACTCGAAAGAGGAAGATACAGATGAAGATTTAACCGGTTTTGATGAAGGAGGTCTTGATTTTTCAGACTATCCTGATTCTGAAATCAAAACCAAAGAGGCTGATTTTAATTTTAATTTTGAAAAAGAAGACGAAGAAGATGAAGATAGCTCAGAGGAAGAATTACCTTCTTTTGATGAGGATGAAGATGAAGATGAGGATGAGGATGAGGACATTCCATCATTTGGAGAAAGCGGTGAAGACTCGGACGAAATACCTTCTTTTGGCACCGATGAAATAGAAGAAGATGATGATGATGAAGATAATGGGGATAATGAGGAGGAAGGAGACAATGATGAAGTCAAAGAAAACATCAAAGCTTGTTGCTCTTCATGTTTCGCCAGATATAAACTGCCGGCATCTTATGAAAACAAACAGCATCTTAAGTGTGCACTTTGTCATGGGCATATTAAGATAATAGCTGACGGTGAAGATTTTCCGGATGTAACCGAAGATAGTGACGAGGGTGAAGTTCTTCAGTCTTTGGTTGGCAGAATAAATGAATTAAAGAAAGAGCGAGACTCTCTACTTGAAAAAATCGAAGAACTGGAAAATAATCAATAATTCAAATATCCACCAATTATTTAAAGAACACCCTTATAATAAGAAAGCGAAACAAGTGACCGACAAAACAAATAAAACCCTGATTACTGCAGCCCTTCCTTACGCCAATGGGAAACTTCATATTGGACACATTGCAGGAGCATATCTCCCTGCCGATACCTGCACTAGATTTCTAAGACTTAAAGGTGAAAATGCAATTTTCATTTGCGGAAGTGATGAAAACGGTGTACCGATTACTGTATCAGCAGCCAAAGAGAACGTAACTCCGCAAGTCATTATTGACCGATACCACGAAATCAACAAACAAGCATTTGCAGGAATGAATATCAACTTTGATGCTTATCATAGAACAAGTTGCAGTGACCACACGGAAGAGGCACAAAAATTTTTCCTTGAACTTCATCAAAAAGGGCATGTGCAAAGAAGAACCACAGAACAGCTATACTGTGATAGCTGTGAAAGATTTCTTCCAGATCGCTACGTTGAAGGCACTTGCTATCATTGCAAATCTGAGCTTGCAAAAGGGGATCAATGTGAAACCTGTGGCAAGATGATTGATGCAATAAAATTAATTAAACCAAAATGTGCAATATGTGGGAAAACCCCAGAAGTGAAAAATACGGATCACTGGTTTTTTAGATTAGATAATTTTGAAAAGGAGCTTAAAACATTTATCGAAGAACGACCATACTTTCGAGACAATGTAAAGCGTTTTAGCAATGGATTGTTAAAACAAGGACTAATTGCCAGGGCAATTACGAGAGACCTTTCGTGGGGAGTGCCGGTGCCGCTTGAAGAGGCAGAAGGAAAAGTTCTTTATGTTTGGTTCGACGCACCAATCGGGTACATAAGTTTCACCAAAAAATGGGCTGAAGAGAACACCAATGTTAACAACAATGAGTGGAAAGACTACTGGATTAATGACAACTCAAAAACCATTCATTTTATAGGAAAAGACAACATTGTTTTTCATTCCATAGTCTGGCCTGCAATGCTAATGAGCCATGGAGGATACAACCTCCCCCATGATGTGGTTGCCAATGAATTTCTAAACATCAAGGGAGCAAAAACTAGCACAAGTAGAAACTATGCAGTTTGGATTGATGAGTACCTTGAATTATTTTCAGCCGACCCGCTACGTTATTACCTTACAGCAATTGCTCCGGAAGGTAGCGATTCAGACTTTTCATGGGAAGATTTCCAAACAAGAAACAACTCTGAATTGGCAGACAACCTTGGGAATTTCATTCAACGCAATATCGCATTTGCCAATAAATATTTTGATGGGATTGTTCCTTCGGCAGAAAACTTATCAGAAGATGCCAAAAACATGATTGCCGAAATTGAAATTGCAAAAGCTGAGATTGAGAAATTACTAAAAAAACATCAATACAAGCAAGCACTACAACGAGTGATGAAACTTAGCCAATCAGGAAATCAATTTCTCGAAAACGAAAAACCTTGGTCAGCGAGAAAGGACAACATTAAAAAGTGTGCAATGGCTGTCAATACCGGACTAAAGGTAGTTGAGGCATTATCCTTGGTGATGGCACCTTTTTTACCTGAGTCTTCCAAAACACTTCGTGAGATGTTAAACCTCCCTGCCCTTGATTTTTCGGCGTGGAATAACAACTGGCAACTAAAGACTGGCGACAAAATAAACAAACAAACCATCCTCTTTAGGAAATTTGATGATGATGAAATTGCTGTCCAAGCTCAAAAACTGGAGTAATTATGTCAGAAGAAAATATTCAGGAATTTCAAACCATTGGTTTTGCTGGATATGAAGGAATAACAAAAACCCTTAATGTCATTCAAGAAGAAATCTTAGATGATAGGTTTATCAGAATAAGCGTTGCTCCTAATCGCCTACACGCATTCATTGAATATGAAAGACTTAAATCTTCAACTTGCCCCACCGAAGAGTATCTCTTAGATTACCTCAAAGATGTTGGCATTCGCCATGGTATAAATTCAGATAGCCTAACTTTATTTATAAATATTCTTAAACATTCAAATAACAAGATAGGGCCATTTGAGGTCGCAACCGGAACATTTCCAGTAACAGGTAGTGATGGAAAAATTAACTTCCTTGTAAATCCTCCAACAAATAAAAAAACATACAAAACAGATGACCAGGGAAATATAAATTACCAAGAAACCGGATTGATTGAAAATGCATACTGCGACAAAGTAGTGGCAATCATCAAGAGCCCAACCTTAGGAATATCCGGTAAAGATGTTTTCGGAAATAGTATAGATGCAGAGACAGGAAAGGCGATTACTGTCAAAATTGGTAAAAACATTTCCTTTGATAGGAATTCCGGAAGATGCAAAGCAACCATTAATGGACGAGTTTTATTTGAAGACAACACAATCTCAATTTCCGATACCTATGAAATAAGGGGAGATGTCGATTTATCTATTGGAAACATTAATTTCATTGGAAAGGTGATAATAAGAGGAAGCGTTGTCGGAGACTATACAATCCATGGGCATGAAATGGTTTATATTGATGGACGATGTGGACCTGCCAAAATAAGCTCCAATGGTGATATCTTCATCAGAGGAGGAATTGCGGGAAATGGCTCAACGACAACGGTTAAATCGGAATCAGGGATTTTTATGACAAAGTATATCAACAACTGTAAAGTAGAGACCGGGAAAGGGGTTGTTGTTAAAAATGAAATTGTAAATAGCTCAATTGGAACAGGCGGGGCAGTATTGATTGAACATGGTTCAATCATTGGTGGCAACACAATTGCATTGAAGGGAGTTATTGCAAAAATCATTGGTTCGGAATTAGGAGTTGTTACCTCGGTGGCAAGTGGACAAAACTGGGCAAAAGAAGAGAAATTTGAAGAACTAAAAGCTCAACTCGCACTTGTCAAAAACCTCCTTGAAAATCTAATTTCCAATGTAGAGCCAATTGCCGTCGACATAAATATTATCAAAATGTATACCGGGAAAAAAAGAAATACCATAAAATCAGTAATTGAAAAAATAAAAATACTAAACGACAAAAAAAGCAATGCGGAAAATAAAATAAAAGAACTTATCGAAGAGAAATACGACGATGCCGTTTACCAAATAAACACAATGAAAACCTTAAATTCCGGTGCAATACTAAAATTAGGAGTATTGACCTTAAATGTAAAAGACACCATAAATGGAGAAATATCTGCCGTAAAAAACAGTACGGAAGATTTTATAAACATAGGTCCACAGATATCTTTACCATCCAATTTAGCTAAAGCAAAATACCCCTTTTAACCTTAACGGGAGATGACAATGGCAAACTTAATATTAATAACCAACTTTGGAAACAAAAATTTTGTAGTTACTGACAAGGTTAAGGTCGGTAGATCAAACAAATGCGATATCGCAATTACAGACAAAAAGATGTCGAGAGAACATATCCTCATCTATCAAAAAGACAACAAAACCTACTTGAGGGATTTAGATAGTTCAAACGGAACCTTTGTAAATGGCGAAAAAGTAACAGAAACAGTCATTACAGATGGTGACAGGATACGAACCGGCAAAACAGAATTCATCTTCAATAATGACAAAAACGACACTTTGCTTGGCAAAAACCTACAAGGATATAACATTAAAACTCGCATTGGACAAGGCAGTATGGGAGCAGTATATTTAGCAAACCAAATAAGCTTAGATCGAAACGTAGCCATTAAAATTCTAAAAAAAGAATTATCAAAAGATCTATCGTTTGTTGCAAGATTTGAAACGGAAGCAAAAATAGCTGGTAAAATTCAGCATAAAAATGTTATAACTACCCACGATTTTGGATTTGCAAATAGCCAACCTTTTATAAGTATGGAATTTGTCAAGGGCGAAACTCTCCAACAAATAATCGATACCAAAGGTCCCATTTCTACTCAAAAATGTATTGAATATTGTCGGCAAATAGCTGATGGAATTGCCTGTGCCCATAATCTGGAAATAATCCATCAAGATATAAAACCTCTAAACATAATGCTTAATGAAGACAAGGTTATAAAAATTGCTGACCTTGGACTTGCTAAAAACCTTAAACAATTAGACCCCACAGATAAGAACAATCTAAAAATAATGGGGACACCTCAATATATTGCTCCGGAAATATTAAAGAAAGAACTCCCCGGAATAAAGAGTGATATCTATTCTCTCGGGGCAACTATCTTTCATATGGCAACAGGACAAACATGTTTTACCGGAACAGATGTCATTGAAGTTGTCAACCAACGATTGAAAAACGCAACGCCAATTCCAAAAAAAATAAATCCAAATATCCCCCAGGCACTTTCAGATTTTATTCTTAAATTAATGGAAGTCTCGCCAGAAAACAGACCTGAAGATATGATGGAAGTAATTTCTTTAATTGACAAATTAAACTTATCACAAAAAAAAATGGCAAAGACCATTCAGCAATCTAGCAATACCCATAAATCTAAACAAGAACCAACTACTATTTCTTATCGTGAAAAAAAAGTTGCAGTAGATAAGGAAGAGCTCGCAATAAAAAAGAAAAATAAAAGACTGGCAATGTTAATCATATATTTAATAAGTGTTGGTATTGCAGGTATTTTTTCTTTAGGGATTTATCAATTAATAAAACCAGATCCAAAAACAGAAATAGCAAAAAATCTAAAGCTTGCGAAGGAATTAATCAAAAAAGATAACGACAATCGAGCCTTAGACTATTTGGAAAACTTGCTTGCAAACTATCCAAACAGTAAAGAGAACAAAGCAACAAATGATTTGATTGACTTAATAAAGAGAAAAAAACGACTAAGGGTTTATGCAGAAAAACATAAAACTGGTGAGATTTCAAACAGTAATATGCGTAAAGTCTTAAATACTTTTATCAAAAAAGAAAAAAACGAAGAACTAACAAACAACGCAAAGAAACTTTTAGCAACATTACCAAAAGAAGAAATAGTAAAAGAAGAATATATGACACCACCTAAGTCAGATGAAGAGTCAGAATGGACAACCCTAAAAAACAATGTCAAAGAAAACACTCAAAAGGGCAACCTCTCTGCTGCCTGTAGTTTGCTCTCCATTTTTATTGGTAATCATCCTGATACCAAAGAGATTTATGAAGCAAGAAAGATGCGATACGATTTACTTGTAAAAATCAAAGATGCATTTGAAAAAAAACTCACAAAAATAAAACAAAAGAACAGTAATGATGAGTTTGCATTGTGGCGAGAATTGGAAAAACTCTTCATTGCGACAGAAGGAAATTTTCAAAAAGCCAAGGTTCACAATGAACTGTCTAAAATATTCCCCAAGATAAAAGATAAAATTTTAACACAAGATTCTTCCTTAAATAAGGCGACAAAAAACACAGAAAACATTGACGAATTTAGCACCTTTGACTCTAACTCAGACTCAAAACGATGGATTGCTGTTTCCGGTAGTTGTGAGATTAAAGACGATTGGCTAAAATGCCATAGCAGCAAAGGCAGATTCAGAGCAATCCTGACCGGCAATCTATTTAATCAAAGCAATAGCTCATTCTCTATGGAAATAAAAAACGATACCGACAAAGGATATTTTAGTCTGAGACTAACCAATTACAAAAATTCTCTATCCGTCTTTATCTCACCGGACAAAAGTGAACTGATGGTGGAAGATACGGAAAATCCGGAAAATACTAAAACCGTCAAAGGAAAGAAGTTTCCTGCAGATGCTAATTTCAAACTAACAGTTAAAGACGGCAAGGCATCATTGTTAGCAGGCAACGACATCATTTGTTCAATAAATACAATTTCGAAAGACAATTCACTTTATCGATTAGAAGTTGGATTTATCGAAACATCAGGAAAGATTAAGAATTTAATCATTAGCGAATAGATAACCTAAATTTTACAACTGATGGAGAACTTAGGCTCATTACTCCGCTAATGCGTTTTCTACCTTTGCCCGTAAGGTTTCTAAGCTAAATGGCTTATACAACACTGAGCTAACTCCTTTTCTATCAGCCAGCATTAGAATTGTATTTATAGTATTAACCTCATCACTATTAGCCCCGAACCCATCTTGTCGCAGATAACCGCTCATTAAGATTATTCTATAATCAAGATCAATCTCTTTGAGAAAATCCACAAATTCCAACATCTCGGTGTCTGGCAAGAAAACATCGCATACTACCAAATCATATTTATTCTTATTCACCAAAGCCTCAGCAGTATGGCGATTATGAGCAGTATCAATTTCGTATTTTTGTAAATCCAGGGCAGTTGTTATTATTTTCAAAATCATTGGCTCATCATCAACAATTAGAAGTTTTTTCTTTGTCATTATTTTCCTCAACAAAACATCGATACCATCATAATCAGAATAAATGCATTATAAAACGAATGAACCGCAATTGCCGGATAAATAGATTCTGTATCTTCCCTAATTCTGCACAAAAGATAGCCTAAAAAAGCAATGGGAATAAATTTATCTAACGATTGATGAGCAAGTGAAAACACTATACCACAAATAATTGCTGCGGTAAATGCAGAAAAATACTTTCTTAAAGTTCCGTAAATTAATCCGCGAAAAAGAAACTCTTCAACCAACGGAACAATTGTAAATGTAAGGACAGCTAACAATACCAAAAAAAATGGACGGAAAGACAATTCAACAATAAGTGCCACCTGCCTATCAATCGGTTTTTCAATTCCAAAATATCCTCTAATCTCATTCACCACCGGAGATGAAATCACAATCAAGAAAAACCATATTGGCAATGCTCTAACCAAAAAACCAACACTACCTAAGCATTTTCCCCAAATATCTCGTCCCCAAAATCCCAATCCTCGCAATGTGAGATTTCTTTTTTTTGTTCCTAGCACAATAATTAACAAGGCAAACAATTCTGCAACAATAAAAACAAAAGCACGCCCCCAGTCAGGTAATCCCTCTTCACCAAATGGCAAAAAATTACCAATAAACAACAACCCAAAACTTACAATCATGGTTATAGAAAATGCGTTTATAATTGTTGTCAGATGCCAAGTAACTGTTTTTTTATTAAATTTATTTTTTTGATTTATCTTTTGATTTTTAACAGGATTAAAGATGACCAACAATATAGATATACTCAAAACAGCAACTAGTAAGAGAAATGGATTTGCAAAATTAACAGAAAAGATATGTTCATCAACAGATGCCTTTACCGATTGAAAATCGGCAAAAGTCTTTGCTGAAGACAAATCAAATTCAACTTTCCTTGGCGGTGAATTTTTGATATTTATCGGAATCTTAAACAACAAAAAAGAACAGCCCAAACAAATTAACGAAACAAGCCAACGCTCAATCACCTTTTTCATCTTGTTACTTTTTCACAATAAAGAGAATAAAGCATATCAACCATTTTATACCAATCAAATTTTTCTTTGCATAATTGTTGTCCGAAAAGGGCAAGCTCTTTGGCCCGTTTGGGGTTTTCAATAATTTCAATTATTGCCTTACACAAACCATCTACATCTTTTGGCTTTACAAGATAACCTGTTTTTTGCGGAATAATTACCTCTCTTGCCCCATCTACATCAAAACTTACAACCGGTTTTGCCGAAAGCAATGCTTGTGGTAAAACCCTCGCAAGCCCTTCTCTTAAAGAACAATGAGCAACCATATCAGAAGCAGCAATTACTTCATTTACTTTTTCTCTATCCACCAAACCGGCAAAAATTACTTTATCGGCAAACCCATTTTCTCTTGCGTATTTTTCAAATTTATCTCGCCATATCCCATCACCAACAATGAAGAGTTTTGCGTTTTTATAGATTTTTGTAATTCTGGCAAAGGCAGCAAAAAGATATCTATGTCCCTTTAATTCAAACAGGCGTGCAACCTTCGTGATTACAAAATCGGTTTCACTAAACCCATATCTTTGGCGAACTTCATTTCTTTTAGAATCGCTATTTAAAAACGGTGCAATCTCCATTCCACTGTAAATTGTTAAAAATAAATCTGGATTTCCAATTCCAGCAGCCAACGCCTGTTCAGTCATAGCATCGGCAACACAAATTATTCTATGGCAATGCCGGGCTGCATACTTTTCCACAAAAATATAAAGCCAATTTTTAAATATTGATTGATATGGGTGAAACGGGAGTCCGTGAATGGTATGAGTAACAAAGGATACATCTTCATGCCATGCTGCAACCCGCCCAATTATTCCTGCTTTACTTGAATGAGTATGGACAACATCAGGTTTTATTTTCTTGATGTGCTTTTTTAATGCATAATAGGCAAAAATATCTGCAATAGGATTTATTTCCCTAACCAAAGACGGCTCTTCAATTACGGTGACATCATGTTGTTTGAGAAGTGGAACAATCGTCCCCTCTGGTCCTTCGGTAGGACCTGTCAGCAAAATAACTTCACATCCATCCCACTTCATCTGCCCAAAAACAGACAGCATTGTATTTTCCTGAGCACCCCCAAGAATCATTCGAGTTATGATGTGAAGTATTTTCATTCTTCCCTCATCAATAAAAACTTACCAGACTCCGTCAATTATTCCTCCTGCGACAACAAAGTCTTCATTGTTATACAAAACTGCGTGCTGTCCCGGAGTGGGAGCGAACTGCGGAGTTAAAAACTTCAAGATTAATTCACCGTTATTAATCTCAGAAACAATACATTCTTTGAGGGTGGATAAACTCCTTATCTTTACCTTAAGTTTTTGTTCGACAATACATTCCTTAGCAATGAGAATATTCAAATGGATAATTTTCATATTCATTCTATTTGATTCGCTGCGGGTTCCAACGACAATAGAATTTGTTGTAGGGTTTATTTCCAAAACATAACGAGGCTCACCAAGGGCAAATCCCAAACCGCGCCTTTGCCCAATGGTATAATTCCAAATCCCTTTATGCCTGGCAATTTCATTTCCTTGCACATCATAAACAGCTCCCGGCATCTCTTTTGCTCTTTCCCCTAAGACATTTCGGTAATCTCCTTCTCCGGCAAAACAAAGGTCTTGACTATCTGGACGCTGAGCAACATGCAGCTGTTTTTCTTCCGCAAGCATTCTAACTTTTGTTTTTTCTATTTCTCCTAATGGCAAATGAAAAAATGGTAATTTGTGACGTTCTATTCCATAAATGAAATAACTTTGATCTCGACGACAATCATCTCCACGTGCGAGAAAAAAACCCTTTTCATTTTCAATAACTTTGGCATAGTGTCCGGTTGCAAAATGCTTTATCCCCATTTTTTGTTCAATGGTATCCCAAAGAATATTAAACTTTGATACTCGATTGCATTCAATACAAGGGTTTGGAGTTTTTCCACTGAAATAACTTTCTCTAAAATATTCAATCACATACTTTTTAAATACATCTTCGGTATGAAGAAAATAATGGGGGATTCCGAGTTTTTTAGAAACAAAGACGGCCTCTTCTCCACAGCATGGTGATTTGATATTACAATTTGCAGATGGTATCTTCATCGTAACCCCAACAACATTCCAGCCCTGCTCAAGCAGAATAGATGCAGTCACACTTGAGTCCACACCTCCACTCATCATAACCGCAACTGTTTTATCCGGTGATACACCATTCCACGGCTCAAGACTTGGCTCAAAAATATCTACAATTTCATTCATCTAACATATCCCTCAATGCTAAAACCGGAGGAGCTTCATGTTTGTGCTTATTTGCCAAATGTCGGGTCCAAACAAATTTCGTTACTTCATCAACGCCACCCTGTTTTATTTTTTCATCCATTTCATCATAATACTTTCGACAATAAATAATTCCATTTTGCATTTTGTCATAACTAAAGCCAAGATCGCCTTCATCGGTTTGCCCACTTTCTAGTCCTGCAGAAGGAACTCGGTCGATATGACAATCATCAATCAAACCTTCAGCCACAAATAAATCCAAACATTGATACACCTCTGATTTATAAAGTTCGCCAATAGGGAAAATATCTGCCAAAGCATCCCCCCCCTTAGTATCATAACCAATAAAATCTTCAGAAAGATTGCCGGTACCCATAACTCGTACTTTTTTTCCAGCAAACTTTGTTGCTAACGAATGAGCAAAACTATACAAGACACACATCCTTGCTCTGCTTCGTGAATTACCGGAATTTAAGGTGCTGACTTCAAATCCACTACCGGCAACTACCTCATCAACTGCATCAGCTATTTTGCTTATTGAAACTTCGTGATAATTAATCCCCAATTTACTTCCAAGGCTTGCCGAGCGACTATTGAATGTCTCTTTATCAAATTCATTGTATGGCATCCCAGCTCCATAGACATTTTCGCAGCCCAAAGCCCTTGTACATAAGCAGGCAACAAGGGTTGAGTCGGCACCGCCACTCAATCCGACAACCGCAATATCTACAGATGCTCTTATTCCCTTACAGATTGATTCAATAATTTTTTGATTCATACCTTCTCCTGATTTTAATGTTTCAAGATAAATAAATTAAAAAAAGCCCTCACTGTTTAATGAGAGCTTTATTTTTAATTTATTAAACATATTTTAGCTTATACTTTTTCATTTCCAAAATTATCATCAATTGCCTTATCAACCGCTCTTTCTAATTTGTCATTAGTAACATAACTACCATCAGCCATTGCTTTTTTTACAGCCATAACTCTTTCAAGACGAATGCCTTCAATTTGCGAAAGTCTTTTGACGTCTGAAGACACTTGCAATGAATCGGTTTTTTCTACTTGCTTAGGCTGCTTGCCGTAAGCCTTGTGCATTCTTCTCGGTGCATTTGCTCCGCCGAGTGAGTTGATATTGTTTATATTATCAACCATTTTTTTACCCCCAATAAAATAATTTCCATAAGTTTACAATTTTTTCGATAAAAAGCAAATTTTCAAATGAATTTATTGAAAATTTTTTCAAACCCCATTTTCAACTTCTTTCGGAAAAATACGTCAAAAAAATATTATGCTGCAAAAATTGTGTCCATATTTAAAATAAAAGACATATTTTCAATAGAATTGAAATCACCAAAATCATCATCATGGAGAATTAAACCAAAATCTTCTATTTGGTGCTCTGTCTCTTCACCTACCACAGATGTCTTAACTGATGTAAGTTCAACACTTTGCAACCTTTTATTCCTCATAGTGCAATCCTTGTTTATTCAAAAATATAGCATTATATATTTTATCGACATAGGCGATAAAATATCTTTAATCAAATTCCAACTTTTTTTAAATTTTTTCTTATTTTTTCAATCATAGATGCGTGAATCTGTGATACCCTACTTTCTGATATCTCCATAACCTTCCCGATTTCTTTCAGAGTAAGCTCTTCGTGATAATAAAGAGCAACTAACAACTTTTCTCTATCGCTCAACATTTTATCAATATAAGAAATCATTTCATCATCTTCAAAGTCAAGTGCTTCCTCACCAGCAACCCCCTTCGCTTCAAGCAAGTCAGCAAGAGTCTGTGCAGTGCCTTCCGTATTTGCTATTGGCTCAGAAAGACTAATCATCCGGCTTGCCTTATCACCCATAATAGCGACATTGTACTCCTCCATTGTAATTCCAGCGATGGCAGCAATATCTTCAGGAGAACTTATTTTTCCCTTTTTTTTGAGGGTATCTTCAGCTTTTTTAATTTTAGTAACTCGATCTCTAATAATTCTACCCAACATATCATGTTTTCTAAGGTCATCTATAACCGACCCTCTGATTCTAGTAATTGCATAAGTAGAGAATTTTGCCTCTCGGGAAGGATCATACCGCTCAATAGCATTAAGCAAACCAACGCAACCGGTACTATACAATTCTTCATATTCAATAAAATCAGGAAGGTTCATTGCCATTCTACCAACAGTTATCTTTACTAATGGCAAATAGCTCTCAACCAACTTTTCAAAGTCCTCTTTTGAGCCACCTCTATAACCATTCCATAATTTCGGATCAACTTCAATCATTATTGCTTTCTTCTATTAATTTTAGTCATAACTATCTAA
>CAMZKK010000042.1 GCA_947311175.1 uncultured Planctomycetota bacterium
TATGAGAAAAAAAACATTATTATCAAGTCAAATGGGTAAAATCATCGCGGTTTTTGCGATATCTATTTTATCTCTATTTATTGGCGGATGCTTTGGTTGTAACTCAGCTGCTGATTTAAAGGGTGGTTTTAATTCCTATTCTGCGCGTGAATCTAAATTGCCGGGCAATATGAAAAAAGAGTGGATAGCTTTTGTTGATGATGAAAAGAATAATTCTAGCCTGCTTAAATATGGTTTTCGTAAATATAAAACCAATCAGGCGAGAGGCTCTCATGAATTGAAAAAAGATATTTTCGATTGTGTTGATGATAAATAGTCTTTTTGGGTATATCGTTTAATTATTCAAATCTATAGTTCTTTATTTTGTACTTGACAGTTTGTCGGTAGAACTATCTAATATTGAACTTAAACATTAAACATTAATTTCGTTGTTACTGGAGTTTTATTATGCAGCACGAAGCTGTAAAAACAATACACACAGATAAATTGGCCGATATTGTCGGTGGAAGATATGCACTTACCTCTCTTGTCTCAAAGAGGATTCAACAGTTAAGAGCTGGAGCGGAGCCATTGGTTGAAAGTAAAGAAAATGAGCCATTGATTCAAGTTGTTTGTCGTGAAATAGAGGAAGGTAAAATTTGGCTTGAAAAATTAGAAGAAGTTCAAGTTAAACCAGAAGGCTTTGACGATATTGCCGAATTAATGGACATGGAATAATAAATAACAAACAATAAATAGCAAAAAATAAACAATAGGGGCTAGTAAAGATTCTTTACTAGCCCTTAATTTTATGCAATAGGTAAAGTTTGTTGTTATCTTCAATTCTGATTTCGTTGTAACTGCGGAATTTAGATTATTTGTTTTTATCTTTGTCTTCAAGTGATTCTAAAATCATCCTGTTCTTTATAGTTTTTTGTTCTTCTTTGTATTCTTCATCAAGCATTTCTCTTACTGAGCGTTTGCCCTCTCTTTGCAGTTCTCTCTCCCTGAATTTGGCTAAGCGTGAGCCCTGTGCATACGCTTTCATTAAATCTATTTTGCTCATGGTGCTAATCATTGCAGCAATTCTCTTCATCGGTTTTTCGATAGTTGCAAATATATTGTTTATTTGTTTGTTGATGTCATCGCGAGTAAAATATCTTAATACTCCCTTATCTGTCGAGATTGCGGCTAGTTTATTGCGTAATTCACGAGTAACTACCTCTATATTTTCAATAGATTTTTTAAGCTTTGGGTGTTCTTCTTCGAATAATTTATCACTGCGAGCCAAGATGTTTTTCAAGTGATTCGCGGTGTCGGTGGTGCTTGCACTTGCCTCTGCGATATTGGCTACGGTGATATTTATTAGTTTGATATTTTTTTTGCTGACAATTTCTTCTTTGATTTTTACAGCCATACCGCTAACCATCTTAGTGCTTGCAAGCACCTCATTCGATGCCTTAAATACATTTTCGCTGGTTCTTTTTAAGTTTGCTAAAAGCTCTTCTGCACGTTTTGTGGCATCAGCAGTATTTTTAACAGTTGCGTTTATGTTGTTTTTAAAGTTTTCTGTGCCAATTATATCGTTAATGTTTGTTACTAAAGATGTTACTTTGTTTCCAATGTCACTGACTTGAGTTAGGATTTCATTGAGTCCAACCTGTCCGGTTCCATCTATCTCGACAGAGTTGTCGGTAGGGAACGGAGTTGCTTTCTTTCCTGCAATCAATTCCACAAAGGTATCACCAACAATCCCGGAAGTGGATATTTGTGCCTTGGTGTCAATTTTAAGTGGGGTGTCATCGTGGATGGTTGCTTCAACTAAAATATTGCCAGATTCTTGCAAGGCTATACTCGAAATCTTACCAACTCGCACTCCTCCAAGTTTAACCGGTGCTCCAACTTGTAAGTCACCAATATGATTAAAGGTAATATTAACTTCGTATTTTGCAATGAATGGGTTGTCTGCTCCCCCAAAAACTAATATCATACCTGCAATCACAAATATTGCGACAAGGACAAAGCTTCCAATTAATAATTCCATTTTTTTTAGTTCAGCCATTTGTTGTCTCCATTAAATTTTATAATCATGAATCAAATTTCTATTGGTCCGTCTGCTCTGCCGTTGATAAATTGTTGAATCATCGGGTCATCAGAATTGCGGATTTCATCTGGGGTACCAGAGCCGACAACCACTCCCTGGTGGAGCATTATCATCCTGTCTGCAACTTTGTAAGCACTTGTCATGTCGTGGGTAACTACAATCGAAGTTGTCTTCATTTGTTTTTGAGTAGAAATAATGAGTTCATTGATTGCATCTGCCGTAATTGGATCAAGTCCGGTGGTTGGTTCGTCATATAGAATAACATTTGGATTACTTGCCACTGCTCGAGCAAGCCCCACTCTTTTTTTCATTCCTCCCGAAAGCTCTGCAGGCATCTTGTGCTCGATGCCTGTGAGTCCAACCGCCCTTAATGTTTCAGTTACAATGTTATTGGTTTCATCTAATGGCTTCTCGCCTTTTGCCATAATTGGAAAGGCTACATTTTCGCCAACAGTCATACTGTCAAACAAGGCAGCCATTTGAAAAAGCATTCCAAAATTTGATCTTAGATTAATCAATTCCTGCTCATTCATATCCGGAATGTTATTTCCTTGAAATAGAACTTTACCTTTATCTGGAATTATTAACCCTAGCAAACAACGCAAGGTAACACTCTTTCCTGTTCCAGATTGTCCAATAATAACTAAGGTTTCTCCTTTATTGACCGTGAAGTTTAGTCCATTGAGAACCTTGAGATTGCCAAATGTCTTATAAACATTTTCAAAGCTTATGAGTGGATGGCTGTTTGTTGCTTTTTCCATTATCCGGCAATTGTCCCTAAAATTATTGTGAGAAAAAGATTGAGTGCCAAGATTGAAATGCAAGACTCGACATTTCCTTTGGTGGTGGCAGTTCCAACCCCTTCAGCTCCACCGGTAGCGCTAATTCCCTTATGACAACAAATGAGGGCGGTTGACAATCCAAAAACCATTCCTTTTATCATTCCGCGGACAAAGTCAAATCCTACCATAAAGTCAATTGTCTTGGTCCAAATATAATGTGATTCTGCCCCAAGTCCATAAACAGCTAATCCCAATCCGCCAATAATTCCAATCAACATCGCAAATGCCGTTAACAGTGGTGTCATGGCGGTAAAGGCAATAACTCGCGGGACTACTAAATATTTGACAGGGTTTACGCCCATAGTTTTGAGGGCATCAATCTGTTCTGAAACAGCCATGTAACCAAGCTCTGCAGCCATTGCGCAACCAACTCTACCGGCAAGCATTAGTCCAACAAGAGTTGGCGCAAGTTGTTGGGTTAACCCTTTAGACACAAGGGGACCAACCCATGAGGTTACCCCAAGTCGTTGAAATTCGCTGTAGGTGGAAAAGGCAAGCACCATTCCGGTAAATGCACCTGTCACCAAGACCACGGGTAATGATTGAACCCCAACAAAATAAAATTGTTTAACCAGATTTTTTCTGTCAGGAGAAACCCGAAGAATCCACTTTATGGTTTCCATAAGTAACATCACGACCTTCCCGATTTCTCTGATGCCATCGGAGATTTGTAATCCAAGATTATTTAAGTTGTGAATAATAAAGTTCATATTACCTGTTAATTAATTAAAAATTGAAAATGAAGGTACTTTAGCAATCGCTAAAGGCAAATTTGATGATTTGCCTTGCCGATATTTCTTTTTAATGCCAACACAAATATCAAAGGTGGCTTGTGTTGATGAGTATATGAAAATTGAAGATTCTATTTTATTAAAAATCACTCGCTTAGATTCCTTCACTTTTAAACTCAAAAAAAGTACATATTTTTAATCCTAAATTCCAAATGTGGAATTTAGGTTAATCTGTTATTTCATCTTTTTTGCTTTTAGCTTTTTTTGCTTTCTTTTTTCCAGACTCAAAGATAAGTTTCTTGTCTTCAACCTTGATTTTTAAGGTAGTTTCCGACTTGATATTTCCCATTAAGATTTCTTCAGCTATCTTGTCTTCGATATTTCGTTCAATCGTTCGCCTTATTGGTCTCGCACCATAATCAACATTATATCCATCGTCGATTAAAAATTGATAAGCTGGCTTGGTAAGTTGTAGCTCAATACCTTGTTCTTTAAGTCGTTCCTTTACGCCTTTGATTTCAATCTCGACAACATCTTTGAGGTTTTCTTTTGTTAGGTATTTGAAAATGATAACATCATCAAGTCTATTTATGAATTCCGGTCTGAATTGCTCCTCGAGAGCATCCTTTAGTTTAGTTTTCATGGTCTCGTAGGTTACCTCTGCATTGTTTGAGCTAAATCCTAATGAGCCTTGTCGCTTGATTAGGTCTGCTCCTACATTTGAGGTCATAATTATAATGACATTTCTAAGGTCAACCGTTCTGCCGTAGCTGTCTGTTAGTTTTCCTTCTTCCATAATTTGCAGAAGAATATTAAAAATATCCGGATGGGCTTTTTCTATTTCATCTAATAGCACTACCGAATATGGACGGCGACGGATTTTTTCAGTCAACTGTCCGCCTTCATCAAATCCAACATATCCGGGAGGTGCACCAACCAGTCTGCTAACTGCATGTTTTTCCATATATTCAGACATATCTATTTGGATAAGGGCATCCTCTTCTCCGAAAATAAATTCAGCCAAGGCCTTTGCCAATAATGTTTTACCCACACCGGTAGGCCCTAAGAATACAAATGAGCCCATTGGTCGAGATGGGTTTTTCAGTCCGGCGCGACTTCGCCTTACCGCTCTTGAAATTGCACTGATTGCTTCATCTTGACTAATAACCCGTTTGTGAAGCTCTTCTTCCATTCGTAACAGCCGTTCTGTTTCCTTTGCTTCTAAGCGAGATAGCGGAATTCCAGTCATCAATGATACCACCTCACCAACAACTTCTTCGTCAACCGTTCCTTCAACTTCGGTGGCAGATTCTCGCCATTCTTGTTGTCGATTTTTCATCTCTGCTTTTGCTTTGTCTGCTTGATCTCGATATTTTGCAGCACCTTCAAAATCCTGATTTGATACCGCTTCATCTTTTTCTCTTTCGAGTTCAGCGATTTTATTTTCAAGATCTCTAAGGTCAGGCGGACGAGTATGGGCAGATAGCCTTACTCTACTTCCAGCTTCATCAATTACATCAATTGCTTTGTCGGGAAGAAATCTGCCGGTGATATATCTGTCTGATAGTTTAACCGCTTCTCTAATTGCTTCATCAGTAATTTGAACTCGGTGATGTGCTTCATATCTATCACGCAACCCCATAATTATCTCACAGGTCTGAGCAGGTGTTGGTGGCTCAACCGTAATAACTTGAAACCGTCTTTCAAGGGCTGGGTCTTTTTCTACGTATTTACGATATTCATCAATGGTGGTTGCCCCAATACACTGGACTTCACCTCGGGCAAGGGCAGGCTTCATCACATTTGAGGCATCAATTGAGCCTTCTGCTCCGCCAGCTCCTACGAGAGTATGGAGTTCATCAATAAAGAGAATGGTGCTTTTTGCTCTTCGCACTTCGGTTAATACTGCCTTGATTCTTTCTTCAAATTGCCCACGATATTTAGTGCCGGCAACCATCATTGCCAAATCTAAAACAACAATTCGCTTGTTGGCAAGGATTTCCGGCACATTACCTTTGACAACTTCTTGAGCGAAACCTTCAACGGTTGCTGTTTTACCAACTCCAGCTTCACCGATTAGAACAGGATTGTTTTTACTCCTCCTTGCCAGTATTTGTTGCAAGCGTTCAATCTCTTTTTCTCTCCCAATGACTGGGTCTAATTTGCCTTCACTTGCTAATACCGTCAAATCACGACCAAAAGAGTCAAGGGCAGGGGTTGAGCTATCACCACTTTGGGTTGTAGGTTCTCCGGTTTGAGTATCGCTTCCGACCGGTTCAACTCCTAGTAAATCCATAACTTCTGCTCGAACATCATCGAGGTTTGCATTTAGATTTAGGAGGACTTGCGCAGCCATTCCTTCGGCTTCACGGAGAAGTCCAAGTAAAAGATGCTCGGTTCCGATGTAGTTATGTTCAAGGTTTCTTGCCTCTTCCATTGCTAATTCTAATACTTTTTTTGCTTTAGGGGTAAATGGCAGGGTTGCGTTGCTGGATAAAGTCTCCCCTGAAGATGAAACATACTTTTCAATCTCGATTCTTATTTTTTCTAAATCAATATTTAGATTTTCAAGGACATTTGCGGCAACGCCCGAGCCTTCTTTTACTAGTCCGAGCAGGATATGTTCTGTGCCAATAAATTCATGCCCCAGTCTCTCTGCTTCCTGTCGGGCAAGGTGAATAACTTTTCTGGCTCGATCGGTGAACTTTTCAAACATTGTTCTTGTTCCTTATGTTAGATTTAAAATGTTGTTATTTAATTTTTTCCGTTTTTTAGTTTCTCTCTCACAAATTTTGCTCTAAGTATATCTCGATGTTCAGCATCAAGCTCATGGCCTTGCATTATTTGCAGATGTGCCGGTTGTGAGAAAATAAATATTTCATTTAGTTCAGTAAGGTTAATTCCTTTGACCATTCCTATTTGTAATCCAAGTCGTACTGCCGAAAGGTGACGCATTACTTCTTCGCTTGAGATTATTCTTGCATTTTGCAAAATGCCCAAACTTCGCCAGATTTTGTCTTCAATTTTTATTAGCTCTTTTTCAAGTAAATTGGTGCGTGCAGATTTCTCATAAGCAACAATTTGATCAATAACTACTCGTAAATCGCCAAGAATATCTTCTTCACTTCGACCAATTGTTATTTGATTGCTGATTTGGTAAAAATCTCCATGTGCCTCTGTTCCTTCACCATAAAGCCCTCTAACCGCAAGGTTTAGTTTGCTTATGGCGCGGAATGCTTTGTCAAGATGTCTGGTTATTGCCAGTGCCGGAAGATGTAACATTACTGAGGCTCTAAGTCCGGTACCGACATTTGTCGGGCATGCGGTTAGATAACCTAATTCATCATCGTAGGCAAATTGTAAAAGTTCAGATAGTTTATCATCAACGGTATTGAGCATCGCAAAGGTTGTGTCTAATTGCAATCCTGATTGTAAACTTTGTAATCGAAGGTGATCTTCTTCGTTAATCATTATGGCGATTGATTCGTTTTTTGAGATTGCTACTGCTCTTTGTCCGCTTTCTTCCTCTTGCTCCTTGCTGATGAGATGTCGTTCAACGAGAAATTTTCTTTCCAAGGGGGTAATGTCGTTTAGACTAATAATGCTAAGATTTTTATCTGTATTGATTCTTTCAATCGCTGATGAAATGATTTTAAGAATTTCTGCCTTCTCTTCAATATTTGCGGATAGAGGAAATTTACAATTTGCAAGATTTCTAGCAAGGCGAACTCTGCTTGATATTACAATATCACTGCTTGGTCCGGAACCATTCATCCATTCTCCAGATGCTTTTACCAAATCATTGATTTTCATTGCTGTTGTCCTTTTACGGTGTTGATTTGGTCTCTAATTTGTGCTGCCTCTTCGTATGCCTCTCGTTCAATTGCATCCTTCATCTTTTTCTGTAAATCCATAAGATCTTGATGGTTTGAGGAGTTGCAGGCATCGCCAGGGACTTTGCCTACATGTTGAGTCTTTCCATGAATTCTCTCAATCATAGGCATCAATTCTTCACGGAATGCCTTGTAGTCGTTTGCACAACCGAATCTCCCTCTTGCTTGGAATTCATCATAGGTTAGACCACAATTATCGCAAACAGCGGTTGATTTTTTACTAATTTCATTTCCGCCATCTACGGTTAGTTCGGCAAGTAATTCAGGCAACGAAAAATTGTGCTGAAAGCTAATCCCCTTGTCTTCGGCACACCCTTGACAGAGGTGAAGTTCCTTTTTTTCATTATTGTGGATATCTGTTAGATGAACAGTTGCCGGATGTTTTTTACATAATTCACAGATAAACATTTTATTCTCCTAACTTGCGTTATTTTTGTTCCCATTTTTTTAGCTGCATAACTTTTCCTAGTGTACTGCCAGAGGCAATTTCACTTTTAATTCTTTTTTCCATTTCAAAGACATCTTGAGCACGGTTGGCATATTCAGTTGCCTTTGCCTTTTCTATACTGACGACTCCCGAGTCATCGGCAACAATCCAATCTCCGGTAGAAATAGTTCTTCCTCCGGCTTGCACGCTAACCCCTATTTCACCCAGCCCTTTTGGTTCTCCGGCATTTGGTCCAACGCAACAGGCAAATACAGGCAAACCTATTTCTTTGATTTCGTCAATGTCACGGACTTGACCATATACAATCACTCCGGCAAGTTTACGAAGTTTTGCACTTTGCGTTGCACATCCTCCCCAAACTGCAGGACCGATGCCACCGGTATCAATAAATAAAATATCTCCTTCTTCTGCCATATCAATAGCTTCGACAGGTTTTGCCCAGTCACCGGCAACAGATTTGACTGTTAATACCTTACCTACTGCTTTTAGCCCGGGAATGATACTTCTTACGCCATTGATTGTTCCTCCTCGATGCATTGCATCGCTGAGATTGCATGATGATACCTTGCTCAATATTTGGCGAATATCATTTTCGCCACCTCGATTGAATAAATCGCTTTTAATCGCTTTGTTTTCGGTTATTGCTTTTTTGATTTGTTTGGTTGCCTCTGTTGCGTCGGTTGATTTGGTTAATGCTCCGCCAACAATCAAGATGCTTGCCCCGGCTTCAATCATCTTGGGGGCTGATTCGCTATTGATTCCACCGGCAACAGCAACTGGAATATTGACCGCATTTGCAACATCTTTGAGTGTTTTGTAGATGTCTAGTCCAGCCATTTGCTCATCAATCGGCAGGTGAACTCCAACATAATCTACCCCCATCTTTTCTACCTCAGCAGCCCGAGCTGCAGGATTAGGAAGATTTATGGTATCTATGTAAATTTTACAGCCATAGCTTTTTGCCGCTTCAACCCCTTGGGCAATTGTTGAGTCAGATGCCGCTCCAAGAATAACCACAATGTCTGCACCAGCCTTAGCCGCTGCCTCAACCTCTCCACGACCTGCATCCATAGTTTTCATATCGGCAATGACGGTAGCGTTGGGGAATTTTTCTCGAAGTTGACGGACTGAGTCCAATCCTTCGGTTTTGATTAATGGGGTTCCAGCTTCAATCCATTCAGCACCACCAAGGATTGCTTCTTCTGCAAGCTTGATTGCCCGAGAAGTTTCTACAAAATCAAGAGCTGCTTGAATTACTGGGAATTCTGTTTTTTTCATTTAATTATTTCCTTTGGTCCACGAGGAATGTAAGAAGCACTAGCGCGGTTAGATTCCCAAATTTGAACTCTTTCGATATGGACATTTTTGGATAGTTTCGGTTCAATCTCTTCGCAGATATATTTTGCGATATTTTCAGTTGTTGGGTTTATTTCATCAAACGGTTTTACTTCATTTAGATGCTTGTGATCAAGTTTTTCCATGACATCATTGATTAATGATTTTAAATCTTTGAAATCCATAACCATTCCAAGATTGTCAAGAACAGCACTTCTTACCTGAACCATAACCTTCCAGTTATGCCCATGCAGATTTTCACAAAGCCCACTATAGCCAACTAAACGATGAGCCGCAGCAAATTCTGCCTCAACAGCCAATTCGTACATATTATACCTCATTTAATAATAAAAAAAGTTTCTGTATTAACCAGAAACCAAGAACAATAAACAATAATGATAATTATATCCAGTTGAATGTCAATTTAATTAACAGCGAACAATTAACAATTAACAATGAAGGTGCTTTAGCTATCGCTAAAGGCGGTTTTTATAATTTGCATCTCTTGTATTTTTCTTTATTGCCAACACAAGCATCCAATGAGTAAATGAAAATATAGGATTTCATTAAATATCGATCGTAGAGTTTCCTTCATTGTTAATTACACAAAAAGTGGGACACACAAAGCTTCTTTGTGTGTCCCACTTCCTTATTTGTACTATTCACTCTCTACCTATGTCTTTTCGCTTCCAACAAATTTGGAATAGCGATCGCAGCAATAATTGATATGGTAGTTGGTGAGATTAATGACGACGATTGACCGACACTGAATGGTAGCGGCCTGTGAATAATGGTGATAATACCGTCTTTTGTAATTCTTCCAGTTTTGATTTCTGGATAGAGGTGTCGATTTATGCAGTTGGCAGATGGCAATTTATAAAATTTGAAGGTATTCAAAAATGTTTTTATAAGCTTTTGTTGTTGTCCAGGTATTCCTGCAAAGATTTTTTGAGTAAATGCTGTAATCGGATTATTTGCTATATGTGCGATTTTTTTGCCACCAAATGATGGTGCTGGCTTAAATGTGACTCCCTTATTTTGTAAATAGGTAGAGACAGTTTTTATTTCTTCACTGAATCTACTATTATTGAGCACCTTAGCATGACCATCTCGATAAAGCACACATCGGGTTCCGTCACTGTGTTGTTTGGCATCCCAAGCAATTATATGGCTTGGACCTATTATTGAAGCAGCTTCTTTGCCAATATAAATATATCCACCACCACTTTCCGGGCAGGTGAATAGTCGGATATCGCCAACTATTCCTTCTCCATCCGTCCCATTTTTGTCTTGATAAAGGTTTTGTAGCGTTGCAGGCATTTTTCCATATCTGGTATCGTGGCTGTATAGAGCTATACATGTGCCAATTTGCTTCATATTATTTAAGCATTTTGATTTATTAGCAGCCTGCCGTGAATTTTGTAGTGCAGGTAATAACATTCCAGCCATCATAGACATACCTGAAATGCCTGTCAAACCACCGCCGGTTGCTATTGTTAAGTGAGGACGTTTTGAATAAGACATTTCAAAACCTATTTTGTCTTTAACCTTAGAAATTGCGTGTTTAAAATTTGAATTATCGGTAATCCTTTTTGCTTTTCCGTTAATTGTATCGATAATCAAAGATACACCTTGTGGTCCAGCGGCAACGATTAGATACTTGTCAACAATACCAATACTTGGCGTTATAATATTGCCAATTCTTACACCACTAATAATAACACCGTTATGGGTTTTAGTTAGTAAACCACCACCAATCTTTGATTTCGCCATGGCATCACCGCCAATCGTAAATCCCTTTGCCAGTGCATCTTGGATTTTGGTTTTATTATTAATTTTAAAAACGGCTGCAAAAGAATTTAAGCCAAAAAACGGTAAACCGCCAATAGATTCTGGATTAAGTGAGATTGTAACCATTTCGTCATCTAGACATTTTAATAAATCCTCTTCAGGATTAAAACCAATGTTGGCTGTTGCCATTTGTATCATTAGATTGATAGTATCTTCCTTGACACCACCGGCTAAGGCAGCTTTTCTTAGTTGAGAAGAAAGTTTACTGAGTTCAATTTTTCTTGCGTTGAATCCTGTTGCATCTGCAGGAATACAATTTAATAAATCTTTATCAACTTTCCATGCCATTTTGGTGGATAAATTTTTTGTTTTTGAATAATCAATACCGATCCAATTTCGACTTTCAAATCCGGAGCCTGAAACTTTGATATTGCATGCTAGGGTGTTAATGTCGGTAAGTCCAAGAGCTTCAGCAACAGCCTTTATCTTGGTAAATTCTTCAGAATCTTTTATTGGTAAGTTGTTGAATATATCCCATGCTCTTTTAATGTTGATAAATGCCAAATTCTTGCTACCTTGCCCAATAGCTTTAGTTGCTTTTATGTAACCATCGCTTGTTAAGAGAGATTTTTGGTCATCACTATTGAGGAAAGCAACTACTTGAGCTTCTTTGTTGCCAATTGAGAACATTAGCAGGTTGCCTTGATTTTTTAAAGCTATAAAAAGCTTTTTGCTGCGAATAATTATGGTTGAGTTTGGCTCTAAGTCCCAATTCTGTTGTAGTTGCGGTGGGGCATTACGCTTAATATCTGTTAAGAGGTTATTGATTAATGCCTTTGCCGAATCGCTGTCTTTTAGTTCGGCAATTCCTTTAATACCAAAAACCTTATTCCCTACATCTATCTGTATACCAATGGCAATTCGTTTTTTGAAAATTGATAATAATTCTTTAGTTTTTAATTGGCTTCCTTGCCTCGTTAAAAAACCATCAGTCATTCCTAAGGCTTGAGTTAATTTGACTTTTGACTCGGCAAAGAATTCCTGAACTTCTTTTTCCAATAATATTTTACCAAATGCCGTATCTTTCCATCCCTTGCTGTCTGCGGAGACATTTTCTTCAACCATATATAAAATCGTATCGGCAGGAAAATATCTAGCCAACATTGTACTATCTGCTGCTTTACCACTATTTATACCCAAAATAAGGCAAACACAAATTCCATAAAAAGCTGTTTTCAGCAAACCCAATACCTTCATAATCTACTCCTGTCCTAAAAAATAATTGATAAGTAAAATAATTTCATGTTCCACAGATTTTATAATTACAGAAATGATTTTATTTGCAAGGTAAAATCATAAATAACATTTAAACCTAAATTTCGCTCCATTATTTCGCTTGATGTGCTTTGATGATTTTGCGGTAAAGTTTTACCGACTTTTCTAATTCGGTAATCTCTATTGATTCGTCTTTGGTGTGGGCTGCTGAGGGTTTGCCCGGACCTATTACTATGCATGGGGTATCTTCGCAGTGCATAACTGCTCCATCGGTGGCAAATTGAACGCTGTTAAAATTATCGATTCCGGTGGCTTTAGATATAAATTTAAACCAAGGGTGATTCTCGGAAATTTGAAACCCGGGGACAGCAAGATACGGTTTTTCAATCTCTATGTCCGAAATTTCATGTAGCTTTTCAGATAGCTCAACCATAACATCATCGATTGATTCATCGGGAAGTATTCTTCTGTCTATATTTATTTCACATTTATCTGGCACTGAATTTACCGCAGTTCCACCAGATATTGTGCCAACGCTGATTGTGCTGTTGCCTAATAATTTGTGTTTTGGTTTTTGGGCAAGCTCTTCGTTAAGCTCTTCGATTAGGGATATTGCTTTTGCCATGCTGTAGACTGCATTCTTTCCTTTCTCAGGCATTGATGAATGTGATGCAATGCCGGATGTTTTGATAATTGTTCGTAGTACCCCCTTGTGAGTAGTTATTAGTTCAAGATTTGTTGGCTCGCCAATAACAATTCCTTTGATTTTATTTTGGTTGTTTTCTTTGAAAAATTTAGCACCGGCAAATCCGGTCTCTTCATCACAGGTAAAGAGGAGGATGATTGACGGACATTGTGGGTTTTCTTCTATTTCGTCAATCGCGGCAGCTATCATTGCAGCCATTGAGCCTTTGGTGTCAGCAGTTCCTCTGCCAAACATTTTTTCATCTTTGATTTCGCCGGCAAATGGGTCAACACTCATTCCTTCAACCGGAACGGTATCGAGGTGAGCGTTTAGACAGATAGCGTCACTGGTGCTACCTTGAAAGATTGCAGTGACATTAAATCTTCCAGGCAAGACTTCATCTTTTTTGACATTGAATTTATGTTGGCTGAGATAATGTTCAAGCCATTCACTAAGTTTTCCTTCACCGGTAGTTTTGATTTCAGCCTTATCAAACCGTGGGTTCACACTGGGAATGGCAACTAAAGATTGTAAAAGCCCGCATACATTTATCATCAAAAAACCTCTCTCATAAAATAATTATAAAAAAAAACCTTGTAAGATTAAACATACAAGGTTTTTGTTGATTGAAATTTTCTTTTACTAAGCCTTGGCGCTAAGATCTCTTTTTCCAACACTACCGGCTTTGGTGACTCGTCCAACCTTGATGCACTCGGTACAAACCTTCATCCGAACAACTCCACCATTTTTGTTTAATGCTCTAATCTTTTGAATATTTGGAGAAAATGTTCTTGCTGTTTTTCCGGTAATCTTTTCACCAGCTCCACCCTTTGCACGAGCGAGACCACGCCTAGCATATTTTCTTCCGAAAGATACGCCTTTACCACATATTTCACATACTTTGCTCATCGTTTTGCTCCCATAATCTATTTAAAACATAATTATTTATCTAAGAAAATAAGAGTATGTCGGTTTCTTGTGAAATGTCAAGCGATTTTACTAGAATAAAACCTTTATCGTTTGTTTACTTTTTTATAGACAACGAATTTCTTTGTCTTACAATTCGTTTATTAATAATAAATTTAGGAAATAATTATGGCTATAAAGTCTGTATTAAAGGCAGGAGCTTATCAATTTAAGGCAAGTGCGGATATTGAGCATAATTTGGAAAAGATTTTAGCTGGGATAAATATAGCACAAGCCGAGGGTTTAGAGATTGTTGCCTTTCACGAATGTGCACTAAGTGGTTATCCGGGAGTTGAAATTGAATCGGTTGATGGTATTGATAAAAATAAATTAATGCGTGCGGAAGAAGTTATTTCTGAATCTGCTAGAAATAACAAAATTGATGTCGTTTACGGAACAACCACTTTTAAAGAAAAAAGTGCATATAATTCATTAGTCTATATTGACAGCAGTGGACAAAGAAGAGCATTATATTCAAAACGGGCAATGTATGGCGTAGATGATTTAAATTATGAATGTGGTGAAATCGGTGGGATTGTTGAGCATGGAAAGTTGACGATTGGCCTTCGGATTTGTTTTGAGTTTAGATTCCCTGAATATTTTCGAGAGTTGTTGGTTCGTAATGTTGATTTAGCAATTTGTTCTTTTAGTATGGTGGGTAAAGATAACAAAAAATATCAAACCGCTAAGGCACACCTCATAAGCAGGGCAGCAGAAAATGGGATTTATTTATTGGCGGTTAATAACCTAAATGGTGTCCAAAACTGCCCAACCTGTATCATTGATCCTGACGGAAACATCCTTGCCGACGCAGGCGATAAGGAAGGGCTGATTGCTACTAATATTAATAAACCAAAATCAAATCCAATAAGAGGACAAATTTGCAAACAAGCAAGAAATCTTCATCCTGAATACCACAGTTAAAGCAAAATCTCATTAAATATCGCTCGTAGAGCTACCTTCATTGTTAATTTTTAATTGTTAATTGTTAACTGTTCCCTTGCTTCAACCGCAAGTTGGTCGGCTCTTTCATTTTCTGGGTGATTATTGTGTCCTTTTATCCAGTTCCATTCAATGACGTGGGCGTCTTTTGCTTGTAGTAGTCTTTGCCATAGGTCTTGATTTTTTACCGGTTTTTTGCTGGCAGTCATCCACCCGTTTTTTTGCCATGAGCCTATCCAGTTTTTAACAAAAGCGTTATAAACATATTTGCTGTCGGTGGTGATAGAAACTTCGCAAGGGTATTTTAGCAATTCAAGAGCCTCAATAACTCCAAGCAGTTCCATCCTATTGTTGGTCGTGTCTAATACTCCGCCATTTATTTCTTTACGTTTCTCCGGGTTATGGCAAATGATGATTGCACCCCAGCCACCAGGTCCGGGATTTCCGCTACAAGCACCATCGGTGTAGATTGAAATTCTTTGCATTTTATTCCTGTCTCTTTAAATCGGTTATTTGATGTATTTTAGATCTTTATTCGATTCTGTTTTTTCTTTGATTCTGCGCAATGATTCATTGATGTCATCGCTTAGCGGATGTTTTTCTTGGCTGAGATTTTCACTAAGTTGAAATGCCCATTTTGATTTAAGATAATAATATTTAGCTTTACTGTAATTTCCTCTTTCTTCAAAATCTTCACCAAGTTCATGTGCCTTGTTTGCTAATTGCAATACGCTTATTTCTAGAGAGTAAATTCGGTTTTGGATTTTTGTCTCTTCTTTTTTAAGGGTAGGTGGTGCCGTGCGACATCCGCCGCAGAAAAATATCGCAAACATAATTAGACTTAGTATGCTTGTTGAAAATTTGTTTTTAATTTTCATTATATGGTTTCACTTTCAGGGTTAAGGACAATAAGCCCTTGGCTTTGTAACTGGAATGCATTATCCATGATTTTTTTCTGAGAATCCTCAATATCTTTTATGATTATTTTCTTTTTAGACATTAACTCAATGTTTACAATGCTTGCCTTTCTTGGCGAAAGGTTTGTGAGGATTTTTTCCCTTAGATTTTGAGATGATATTTTTAATGCGAGTGAGATAGTTTCCGGCTCGATAGTGGTGAAAATCTTTCGAATGGTATCGGGCAAAGAATCTTCAAGGTCTTCAAATCTAAATAACAGATTGTTGAGTTCTGTATAAAGGGCATTGTCTTCTTCTGATAATAGCTGTTTGGTCTCCGGAGATGCATACATGAGGATAGCTGCTGCTGTCTCAGGGCTACCATACGCAATATTTTTTGATGAGTCGTTGTTTTTAATAGGTTGAGCTTTTACCATAGGTTTGCTTTTTGATGGGGTGTTTAGCTTCTGTTTAAATGCCTCTGCCATTTCTGAAATGATCTCATCAGATATATTTTTTGATGAAATCATTGCACTATTTACCTGTTGCTGGATTACAGTCGGTAAATCTGCAAGGATTTGGGTTGATAGCAAATGACCACAATTCGCGAGAATGACAGCAATTGTTTGGATGCTTTCAGTGCCTAATGCCTGAATTACTTTGCCTCGCTCAACCTGTTTGAGGTATGCAAGGCATTTCTTTCCCGAGAGTGTTCTTTTATGGTTTGTCATTGTTAAATCCTTATTATGTATGATAATTATTATAGCAAATATGATGGGTAAATACAAATAATCCTTGATTTAATTTATGCGAAATTATTTAATTATATATCTTTTATTTTAATAACATCCAATTTTGGTGTTATTGTTAAACTATGTTAGGTTAAGGAGTAGAATTGATGAAGACATTATTTGCATCGGAGAGTGTTTCAAAAGGGCATCCGGATAAGGTTGCTGATCAGATTTCTGACGCCATTTTGGATCATATCTTGGCACAAGATAAAAACGCAAGGGTTGCTTGTGAGACTATGGTCAGCACCGGACTTGTTCTGGTGTCTGGTGAAATTACCACAAGTTGCTATGTTGACATTACAGATGTTGTTAGAGGGGTTATCAAGTCAATCGGCTATACCGACTCTTCAATGGGGTTTGATTATAAAACATGCTCAGTGTTGACTGCTATTGATAAGCAGAGTGTAGATATTTCTCAAGGTGTTACTGAGGGTGAAGGATTACACGCCGAACAAGGGGCTGGCGACCAAGGAATTATGTTTGGCTATGCGGTAAATGAAACCGAGCAACTAATGCCGATGTCTATTCAATATTCACATGAGTTGGTAGCAAAACTTTCTGAGGTTAGAGAAAATGGAGAGTTATCATATTTGCGTCCTGATGGTAAGAGTCAGGTGGTTGTTGAATATGATGGGAAAAAACCGGTAAGGATTCACACTGTTTTGATTAGTAATCAACATTCTGAAGAAGTTTCTCATGCAGAACTCAAAGCCGACATTATTGAAAAAGTAATTAAGAAAGTTATTCCTGCTGAATTACTTGATGATGATACTATTTACCATGTAAATCCAACCGGTCGTTTTGTTATTGGTGGTCCTCATGGAGATTGCGGACTTACCGGTAGGAAAATAATTGTTGATACTTATGGTGGCAAGGGTGCTCATGGTGGCGGAGCATTTAGTGGTAAAGACCCATCTAAGGTTGACAGATCGGCCGCTTATGCCGGGCGATATGTTGCGAAGAATTTGGTTGCTGCCGGAGTGTGTGACGAATGTTTGGTTCAGCTTTCATATGCAATTGGGGTTGCTGATCCTCTATCGATAAATGTAAATACCTATGGCACCGGTAAAATAGACGATGGAAAGATAGTTGAGCTCATAAATAAGCATTTTGATCTAAAACCATCGGCAATCATCAAAGAACTTGATTTGCTAAGACCTATTTATCTTAAAACAGCAGCTCATGGTCACTTTGGAAGAAACGAACCTGAATTTACTTGGGAAAGAACAGATAAGGCAGAAGCTATCAAGGCGGACGCTGGTTTATAATTATTAACTTATTATCCTGAAGCTTTTGCTTCAGGATATTTTTATAAGGATTTACCTATGATTAACAAAGAAAAGGTTGAAGAAGTTTTAGAGAAGATTCGTCCTATGCTTCAGGCAGATGGTGGCGATATTGAACTTGTAGAAATTAGAGAAGACAATGTAATCAAAGTTAAGTTAAAAGGCGCTTGTGCCGGATGCCCAGGTGCGAGAATGACTTTACAGATGGGTGTTGAAACTCGGCTTAAGGAAGAAATTCCTGAAGTTGCAGGTGTTGAAGCGATAAACTTCGAATAGCATGCCTGGCTCAACAGCTTTTCTCTCAGATATTCATGGTAATGCTTCTGCATTCAGAGCGGTTCTTGATGATATCAAAACCAGAAACATTCAAAACATAGTGTGTCTTGGTGATGTTATCGGGTATGGTCCGGAGCCGGAGAAGTGCATTGATTTGGTTATGAAGCATTGCAATGTTTGTCTTAGTGGCAACCATGAGTATGCGGTGATGCATGGTGCGGAGGGCTTTAATCCGGTTGCTAAAAGTGCGGTTGATTATGTTAGAGAATTACTCTTGCCGGCAGTTGATGAGGTTGATGATGACAAGTTGAGACGGTGGAGTTTTTTACATAATTTAAAAGCTGGATATTATGGAAAAGGAATATGTGCGATGCACGGCTCGCCAAGACATGAAATTATGGAGTATGTCTTGCCGTCAGATCCTGAAATGGATCCATTGAAGGTAGATGATCTCTTTGATTCAATGGAGTGCAATGTTGCCTTTGTTGGACATACTCATTATCCGGGGGTTGTGGAGGAAGACTCTGCAATCTTTTTGGGAACTTTTGATCTCGATGATGTTTATGAATTTGAAGACGATATAAAAGCGGTTATCAATGTTGGCTCTGTTGGTCAACCACGCGATAGGGATGTGAGAGCATGCTATGTGGAGTTCAATGGAAGAGAGGCAGTATTTAGAAGAGTGGAATACGATATTCAAAAAACTGTAGATAAAATTAAAGCAAGTGGTGGACGGTTGCATGAAAGCCTTGGCTATCGTTTGCTTGAAGGTAGATAGGAATTAATATGAAATTTTTGGTTACAGGTGCAGCTGGTTTTATTGGCTCGAATTTGGTGAGAAGACTTTTGTCTGATGGCAAAGAAGTTATCGGAATTGATAATTTTGCAACTGGTAGAAGGTGCAACATTGAAGATTTGGTTGATAAATTTGAGTTTATTGAAGGTGATTTATCTGATAGAGATGTGGCTTCTTCGGCGGTTGCCAAAGCTACTCATATTCTGCATCAAGCAGCAATCCCTTCAGTTCAAAGAAGTTTGAACAATCCTTTTGCCACCAACAGCAGTTGTGTTGATGCTACCCTAAATATTCTCGATGCAGCGGTTAAGCATGATATTAAAAGAGTTGTCCTTGCCGCAAGTTCCTCGGCGTATGGCGATACCCCAACCCTTCCGAAGGTTGAGACTATGCCAACGAATCCGCTTAGTCCTTATGCCGTAGCGAAACTTACTCAGGAAAATTACGCCAAAGCTTTTAGTAACTGTTATGGTATCGAGACTATTAGTCTTAGGTATTTTAATGTCTTTGGACCGCATCAAGATCCGGAAAGTGACTATGCAGCAGTAATTCCAAAGTTTATTCGTTTGATGTTGAGCGGTAAGGTTCCAACCATTTATGGTGACGGCTGCCAATCAAGAGATTTTACCTTTATCGAAAATGTTGTATCTGCAAACATTAAGGCTGCAACCTCGGAAAATAAAATTTTAGGAGAGGTGGTTAATATTGCTTGCGGTGAAAGAATCGACCTCAATGAGTTAGTTGTTAGATTAAACAATATTCTCGGCACAGAAGTAACTCCAGAGCATGGTCCGTCAGCTAAAGGTGATGTTAAACATAGTCTTGCCGACATAAGTAAGGCGAGGGAGGTAATAGGCTATGAACCAATAGTTAAGTTTGACGATGGTCTAAAGCTGACTGCGGATTGGGTGAGTGAACAATTAACAATTAACAATTAACAATGAACAATGAAGGAAGCTCTACGAGCGCGAGATTTGATGAAATGAAAGCTGTGTCGGTAAAAAATATAGGCGATGCAAATTGTAAAACCACTTTTAGAGATAGCTACAGTACCTTGATTTTTAATTCTTTTTCAAGCTGACTAATTCTTTTTTCAGCTTGCTCTAATCTACTCGTCAATTCTTCGATGCTTAACTTTTTTTGGGCAGGGGATTTTTGCAATTTTGGATTGGCAAGGGTGTTGATTTTTTTAATCATTTCATCTATTGGCGTTGCGATATTGAGACAGGTGTCTGCACCGTAAATTTTTGATTTTTTTTGCATTTCGGCAGTATCGTTCAATGCTAAGATTGTGACAATCGTTTTTGCGTAATTGCTATTACTTTTGATTTTTTTGCAAATCTCAAATGCTTTGGTTTTTCCCGTTACAGCACATAATAGACATATTGCCGGTGATTCTTTTTTGATTGTTTCTAAGGTGTTTTCCGGTGAGTTTATTTCTATGATTCTTTTTGGAGTTTTTCCTCCTGATATAGATATGGTCTCACTTATTACTTTTGAATCGTAAACAATTAGAATTTTACTGCTATTAATTTCTTCCAGCATTGTTTTTACACACCTAAGGTTTGAAGTTATTTAATCTTTTTTAAAGTATTTGGTCAATATTACAACATTCCCTTTGTCGTTATATACAACTTCATCTATTAATTTCTTTGTAATATAAACACCGTATCCACCCGCTCTTTTTCCTTCTTCCATTCTTTTGAGAATGTGTTGGAGGGGGTCGACTGATGGATCACGCAAGGTATCGGGATTAAATCCGTCACCTTCGTCCTCAATCTTGAAAACAAGTCGGTCATTGAACATACAGTATGAAAGATTGATTTTTTTGTTGCGGTCTTCGCGATTTCCCCATTCAACGGCATTTTGACCAAGCTCATCGATTGCGACCCTTAGGTCTTCTTTATCTTCTGGGCTTAGTGGAATATTGCCAAGGAGTGAAGTGAATTTTTGAAATCTTTCAACATATTCAAAGTCGGTTGGGGCAGTTATTTCAATCCATCCCTCGATTTCTTTTTTGACAGTTACTTCCTCTTCACTTCCTGCAAACCTTTCCTGTCGTTCTAAAGCTCTTCTCACTGTTTGTAGGAGTTTTTCCACACTTATTGGTTTAAGGATATAGTCAAATGCTCCAGCCTCCAAGCATTTGATGACATTGCTGTCATTTTTATGGGCAGTTAGGACTATGGATGCTACCTTTGGGCATTCTTTACTGATATCACAGATTAGCTCATAGCCATTTTTGTTTGGCATCATCATGTCGGTAACGACTAAATCGTATTTATAATTACATTCACGTAGTTTTTGAATGGCTTCAAGTCCATCCGATGTTCTTTCTACTTGATAGTTGTTTACCTTGCTTAGAACATCACCGATAACCTTCCGAATATGTTCTTCATCATCAACTATTAA
>CAMZKK010000043.1 GCA_947311175.1 uncultured Planctomycetota bacterium
ATTCGCAGCAGAAGAACTGAATTCGGTGATTGTTAGGGATGTTTGTTTTTATGGACAGGCTCTAAATAAATTTAAGCAATAGTATAATTTTATCCGACGTATAATTCTCGCTTCTTTGGTCCCAAATAAACTTTAGATGAAGTGTTTTTTCCCAATCAATTTCGTATAGCATATTAAAAGTGAAAAATGAGTATATGAATTTTGATGGTTCAAAAAGTTCCCAATTTGATCGCTGATATGATATTCCATGTTCAAGATTTTTTGCGAATAAATATGAAATATTTATACTCTTTAATGTCGATTCTAATTCTTTATTCATTTTGTCTCAGTTTAAAGGGAATTAATAATATTATATACTATAAAATAGACGAGATAAGCACAATTGTTTTATCTCTCCGTTATTTTAAATTCTAATGCAGATACTTACCTTGTGAACAGATGTTTCACAACCTCCATAATTCCCATTCTCGGCCTATAAACGAGAGTTTATCGACAAAGCCGATGAAAGATACCATGGTTTCAAGTATTTGATTGATTTGCTTCCTGAATTTTGAATCCAAAAAGGGACGCTTCCTATTAAAAATTGGGTAACGTCCCTAATTTAATCATTAAGAAAACAAGTATCTTTTTAGATTTTACCTTGAATATGGGGAATCAATTCCCTATATTCAAGGTTATGATAGACAGAAACATAGTCACTCAATTAATAAAAAGATTAAAACAGTTCCCTGCGGTTGTTTTAATTGGTGCAAGACAGGTTGGAAAAACCACTCTTGCTCATTCTCTTAAAATAGAAAAACAAGTCCACTATTTAGATTTAGAGCGTCCTTCCGACCTTGCAAAACTTAGTGAGCCAGAATTATATTTAAGCAAATATTCAGAGTGTCTTGTGATATTGGATGAAATTCAAAGGGCTCCTGAAATATTTCCAATATTGCGAAGTTTGATTGACAAACGAAAGCGAGTGGGAGAAAAAAGTGGCCATTTTTTACTTCTTGGCTCAAGCTCCCCTCAATTATTACAGCAAAGTTCAGAAACCCTTGCCGGAAGAATCAGTTTTATTGAGCTACCCCCACTTAATTATCTTGAGGTTTTGCAGATTGAAAATTCTCTTGAAATGCACTGGTTTAGAGGAGGCTATCCAGATAGTTTTTTGTCCATTAATGATGAAGAGTCTGGTCAGTGGTGTGAAGATTTTATCTCTAGTTATGTTGAACGCTACCTGCCTCAATTGGGGGTAACTGTTGCCCCAATTCAGCTTCGTCGCTTATTATCAATGTTAGGACACCAGCAGGGGGCTTTATTGAATTTGAGCAAGTTGGGTAATTCATTAGATATTGAAGGTAAAACGGTGCGACATTATCTTGATTTGCTTGAAGGCCTTTTTATTATTCGCCGACTTCCTTTTTGGAGCAAAAATACCGGGAAAAGAATTGTGAAATTTCCTAAGGTGTATCTTAGAGATTCAGGTATCCTTCATACCTTATTAGGGTTGCATTCTCTTGAACAGGTTTTAGGGCATCCGGTATGTGGACATTCTTGGGAAGGGTATTGCGTGGAACAAATTATGAATATTATCCCTAAAAGCTACAATGTAAGTCATTACCGCACCCATGCAGGAGCAGAGATTGATTTGGTTATTGAAAAACCATCTGGGGAAGTATTGGCAATAGAAATCAAGAGAACCCTCTCTCCTAAATTAAGTTCATCATTTACTGAAAGTATGAAAACCGTTGGTGCTACCAAAGGATATTATTTAATCCCAAAAGGAGAATCTTTTCCCCTCTCAAAAACAACAGAAGCAATAGATCTAATATCATTTCTAAACACAATTTTAATTAAATTCCGCAGCTGAAATTTAGAAGCATGTGCCCTTTTCGAGTATAATAATGAACAATAGAGGAAGCTCTACGCTTTAACTTTTCTCTTATTTCACTGGAACTTAAATCCCCATTTTTAAGAACTTTCAAGAGGTTTTTAACTGGGTCGTTTAGTGGGTCGCTGACTGGGCGTTGTTTTAAAATTCCAATGTCGATACTTACCTTGTGAACAGATGCTTCACAACTCCTATAATCTCCATTCGCGTATTCGCGGCTAAAAAATAGTTGGTTAATTTATTGGCGTTGCACAAATGACAGTAAAGTCCCCCACTTGTTTAGCGGTGGATTCGCTTAGTGAAATTCTTTTTGTATTTGCAACAAAAAATCCTGCTTCGTTAAGTAGGGCAAGCAATTCTTCTTCACTAAAAAAGATGGCAGGTTGATAAAATTTGCTTCTATTTTTTTTCTTCAAATATGTTTTCCCAAGAGGTGAAAGTTTATCAACAAAGCCAATGACAATATGCCCATGATTCTCAAGTATTCTATGTGCTTCTTTGAGGGATTGTAAGGCATCATCAACAAAACAAATAGTGGTTACAAATAGAACAAGGTCGAAACTATTGTCTGCTAATGGTAGATTTTCTGCCACTCCTTTAATTATTGAAATCCCTCGTTCCTCTGCAATGGAAGCCATCTCTGTTGTAGGCTCTATACCAATCTTAACTCCGAGAGGCAATGCAAATCGTCCAGTCCCAACCCCAATCTCAATTCCATTTTTAAATAGAGGGAGAATAGGCTTGATGGCTATTAATTCTTTTTGAAACATATCTTCATGCCGTTCAAACCATAAATCGTAGTCTTTTGCATTTTTAGTAAATGGATTTTTCTTCTTCATATTTACCCTAAGAATTATTAAACAAATCAAATAAGGTGGTTGCTGAAATTACTTTTATATTTTCATGTTCACCACAATTTTCTAAAGATACCCTAATTCCATATGGCGATTGATGGCTATCAATAAAAGTCCGTGCTAAAAATAACTTATTTTAATAAAAGTCAAGGCAAAGATAGGTTTTAATTAAAATTATCTCGCCACCAGCAATAATATCCCCATTCGTTTTCGTTGAAATCTCCAATTGTTTTTTCGTTATCTTCATTTTCGTCATATAGGTTATTTCCGTTTTCTTTTTTGATTAAAAACTCATAGGCGTTTTTTATGTTTTGGAATTTTTTTAATGATTCTTTGTTGTTTGGGTTTTTATCTGGATGGTATTTCATAGAAAGCAGCCAATAACTTTTTTTAATTTCAAGCAAATTAGCATCAGCAGAAATCCCGAGGATTTTCCTCGCAAGCTTTTCTTTTTTATCCTCTTCAATGATTTCCTGCTGCCATTCGTTATCCAAACTTTCTCTCCAATTTATTAAATACCGCTCGCAGAGCATCCTTCATTTTTAATTTTTAACTTTTAATTTTT
This sequence comes from uncultured Planctomycetota bacterium, assembly GCA_947311175.1. Taxonomy (GTDB): domain Bacteria; phylum Planctomycetota; class SZUA-567; order SZUA-567; family JAFGNG01; genus CAMZKK01. The sequence goes on from CAMZKK010000043.1 coordinate 3,296, forward strand.
AATTCATTCTCAATGGTCTCCCACAGCCTAGAAATTATCCCCACCGCCTCACCCTTGCCGTATTCGACAATGATTTTTTCAGCCATTAATGAATCGTGGATATTTCTGTCAAACGGGATTTCTGCAATGACCTTACTGCCAAAGTTCTCAGCCTCTTGATGAATTGCTTTAGCCATTTCTTGATTTAAGTCTGCCTTATTTATAATCACCAGCGATTTTATACCAAAATGCTTTACCAACTCCATAACTCTTTTTAAATCATGAACTCCCGAGACTGTTGGCTCTGTTACCATTAAAATTAAATCCGCTCCTGTCACCGAAGCAATTACCGGGCAGCTTGTCCCCGGAGGTCCATCACCAATAATATAGTCTTGCTTTAACTCGCTTGCCTTATGTGCCGATTCACTTCTAACATGCGATACCAATTTCCCTGAATTTTCACCACCCACTCCAAGTTTGGCATGCACCATTGCCTTTTCTCCAACTTGAGAAAGAAATGATTCTCCGGTGTCGGCAGGACGAAAATCAACAGCCTTTACCGGACAAACCAAAAGACATAACCCACAACCCTCACATTTTAACGGATTAACTTGATAAGTTTTATCATTCCTTTTGTTTTTTATTTCAGCAATCCCAATGGCATCAAAATGACAAGCATCGGCACACTTTCCACAAGCGATACATTTTTCAGCATCAATAAAATACTCATTACTGCCTGAATATTTTTCTCTTTTAATCATTTG
>CAMZKK010000044.1 GCA_947311175.1 uncultured Planctomycetota bacterium
ACGAAACCATTGAGGCAGAATTCGATTGCCTTTTTGGTCCTGCCTACAAAGGCATTCCTTTAGCGACAACCACTGCGGTTGCACTTTCCCGAAAATATTCTCACCTTGTTACCTATTGCTTTAATCGCAAAGAAATGAAAGAGCATGGTGAAGGTGGCAATATCGTCGGACATAAATTACAAGACGGTGAAAAGATTGTAATTGTCGAAGATGTTACTACTGCCGGTACTTCAGTAAGAGAGAGCATCCCCCTGCTTATTAAAACGGCAAAAGTAGAGATTAAAGCATTAATAGTTAGCGTTGATCGAATGGAAAAAGGACAAGGTGAGAAATCAGCACTTTCAGAGCTAAGAGAAGAATTTGGACTGATTACAATTCCAATCGTAACCTTGGATGAAATAATTGAACATTTGTCTGAAAATAAAATTGATGGTAATATTATCCTAACTCAAGAAATCAAGCAAAGAATAACTGAATATAGAGAGAAATATGGAGCAACGGAATAATTAAACTTAAATAACTAAAATATGGACAAAGGAAAAATTAAGTTGTATCTTTATGGTATCATTAATACTGTTATTGTGGGAATTCATTATGAGCGAGCCTAAATATAAAATTGAATTAAAAGCTGACGAGAGTCTTGCTACCTTGAAAGCGGAAGGTCATTTTAGTGAAATGATATTAAAAGATTTTGAACGCAATTTAAACGAAGCTCTCAGTAAAGATAAAGTCATTGTTGATTTAGAAAATTTAGAATATATCTGCAGTTGGGGGTTTGGGATTATGGTAGAAAAATCGCAAACAGCACAAGAACACGGGCGAAATATTGTCTTTGTAAAACCCAAAAATAGACTATGGAGATTATTTGAATTATTGCAGCTTAACCTAATCCTCAAATTTGCAGACAGTAATGAAGAAGCATTTTTAATGTTGGAAAATAATTTTGATGAAAAATAATGCTTCGTTTTTTTTACCTCTAAATAACACAATCAAATGTTTGATTTTTTTAATATTATTTATCTTCACCGAGGTGATGGCGGGAGAAGTGTCGTTTATCAAAAGCCCTGTCACTGTTTTTCTAAAAAACAACAAAACAATTGTGGGTAGTATTGTGCTGTCAAGCTCTAAGGGAATCGTTTTGATTACTGAAGGCTCAAGAGGATTTGAAAACTTTATTTCAAAAAATGATATTTTAAGGATTGAAAAAAATAAAGAAACCAAGTCCTCTTCTGTTGAAGGAATAATCAAAAGATATTATCTCAAAACAGAAAATGGGGAATTACGGCTTACTGACAAAAAACAGAGAATAAGACACGTTAAGAAAAAATTTATTACACAAAAACAAAAGAAGAGGAAAAAGCAAAAGAAGAAGAAAAAGAAAATAGCCAAGAAAAAAATAAATAGAAATATGTTGCCATCTATTTTGAATCCAAATCGTAGCGTTAAGATTTCACCCAAGGATAATAAAAAAAACTCCAAGAAAATCTTTATTGAAAAGAGTGTATCTAAAACAAAAGCCACTTCTATTAGCAAAATAAACAACGATTTTGATAAACTTTTAGAATAATTTAAAATGCGTAGGGTCTAAAATGCCAGAAAATCTTGAAGTTATAACAAATATTATGTTTTCTCTTGCTGCGATTACGATTGCAGTAGTTGTTTATGTTGCCCTTCAACGGCATGTCTTTAAGCCTGCTACGTCACATGTTAATCTTCGATGGCGTAACATTGCTGTAAAATTTGAGATATATATTCTTGTTGCGGTTGCTTTGATTCAGATATGGCATAATCAAATCCCTGTCCTAGGCTCTCTTCATGCCCAATTGTCTGCTGATGAAAAATCAGATAATCTAAGTTTTTATGCCAAAATAATTTGGACACTAATAGCTTCTCTTTCGGTATATCTTGTCAGTAGCGGCACTTTGCATGCCTTTTTGAATTCGAATAGAGAATTAGAGGAAAAACATAAAATCCGCCAGGCAATAACAAGAATCTCAATTGTTGGTTTTTGTTTATGTTTGGTTTTTATTTGGGTTCCGGGGCTGAAAATTTTAGACAGTATTGGAATTCTTGGGGCAGGGCTTGCTTTAGCGCTTCACGAGCCATTGTTATGCATTGCCGGGTGGGGACTTATCTGTATTCAAAAACCATACGATATTAGTGACCGAATTCAGATTGATGATTCAATTGGCGATGTCATTGATGTCAGACTGTTTCAAACTAGTCTCCTCGAAGTAGGCAACTGGGTTCACGCAGATCAGAGTACCGGTAGAATTATCAATATCCCAAATAGTTTGGTTTTTCGATCTAAGGTCAGCAATTATACTAAGGGGTTCCCTTTTATTTGGAATGAAATCGAAGTCATTGTTACCTTTGAGAGTAATTGGGAAAAAGCAAAAAAAATTATTTCTAAACAGGCAACAGAAGAAGCCGATAAAATAGAAGAGCAGGTGAACCAACAACTGATTCAAATGCAGAAACAATATGCCATTCGCTATTCAAATCTTCGTCCAATTGTTTATACCGAAGTGGCAGATATTGGAGTTAAGCTAACCTTACGATACCTAACTCCGGCAAGAGAGAGAAGAAGTA
>CAMZKK010000045.1 GCA_947311175.1 uncultured Planctomycetota bacterium
GTAGGAATAATATTATAAGAAGCAGCACGAGCACGACGCATATCGCTATGAATTTGGTCGTTTGTGTTTTGGTCATTGGTAAAGCCGTGGACAGTTGTCATCAAACCATACTTAATACCAAACTTATCATTCAAAACCTTAGCAACCGGTGCAAGGCAGTTAGTTGTGCAACTTGCATTTGACACACACTTGTGTTCATCTGTTAAATCTTCTCCATTTACGCCAAGAACAATTGTTGCATCAATTTCATCTTTTGATGGAACTGTAAGAACAACCTTCTTCGCACCAGCGTCGATATGGCTATCATAACCAGCCTTGTCGCCACTTTTCTTTGCACGGAAGATACCGGTTGATTCAACAACATAGTCAACCCCTTTATCACCCCAACCAAGCTCTGCTGGGTTACGAACCGCTGTTACCGGAATCTTTGTTCCATTAACAATCAGATTATCACCATCAACTTCAACAGTCCCTGGAAAACGACCTTGTGCTGAATCGTATTTTAGAAGGTGAGCAAGACTTTTTGCATCAGCTAAATCATTGATTGCCTTAACTTCAAAGCCACCACGCTCCATCATAATCCCAAATACAAGTTTACCAATTCTACCAAATCCATTAATTCCAACAGTAATCGCCATAAGAACTCTCCTTTTAAAAAAAAAATATATTAAAAAAAAACAAATACAAAATATTTAAGAGCCTGAATTATGTTAAATTCATCGCAGGTGTCAAGGTTTTTAGCTAAATTAAGAAGGAAGTGGCCTCAAGTAATTTCACTCAACATCCGATAATATAAGTAGACAATTCGTGAAAGGAGTCCAAAAGATGGAACTTGTATGCTGTGTTTGCGGAAAAGTTAAAAGAAACGATGAATGGATTCATGCAGAAATAGAAAAGAACACCCTTCTATCCCATGGCTACTGCACAAAATGTATGAATGTAGCCTTATCGGAAATTGAAGAGATGAAAAAAGAACAGAATAAAGAAGACACCCAAAAAGATGTAGCATAACCCAACATCGAATAAATAAGAACATCAACACATAAACTCACCTAATGTGTCGAAAATAAGTAAACATAAACCTAAATTTACAATTTTGAAGGTTGCTTTATCCTTTGGCTATGAGTATTATAAGCTTTTTATTAATTAGCTAAATTCCACAGTTGGAATTTAGGATAAAGGATTTATAGCATACAATGAATATTGAAAAACGATGTAAGTGCGAAATAGAAAAAATAAAAAAAAATCATTCGTTTCGTTCAATTGTTTGCGTTGCTGGCTCCGGCGGAAGATTAAGCAATCACCACAATGAAATATTAAACTTTACCTCTAATGACTATCTTGATTTAGCAAACAATTCTTGTCTAAAAAATTGCTCGTTAAAAGCTATAAAAAAACACGGAACATCTTCTGCTTCAGCAAGGTTGCTTGGAGGCTCATTTGCCATCCATGATAAACTAGAAAAAAAACTTGCAAAGTTTATTGGGTACGAATCTGCCTTGCTTTTTGGCTCCGGCTATCTCGCAAATCTCGGAACAATCTCAACTTTGGCAGGGAAAGATGATATTGTTTTTAGTGACAGGCTAATTCATTCGAGCATTATTGACGGAATCAAATTAAGTGGTGCATCACATCGTAGATTCAGACATAACGACATCGAACACCTCAAGACAATGCTTGAAAAGAACAAGCCGGAACAGGCAAAATTTATAATTACCGAGTCGGTATTTAGTATGGATGGCGACCTTGCCCCTCTTGATAAAATTTGTGAAGTAGCAAGACAGTTCAACGCCTTCCTGATTGTTGACGAAGCTCATGCACTTGGCATTTATGGACAATCCGGAGCAGGGATTAGCAATTCACTAAACATCAAACCAGATTTAATCATTGGAACACTTGGTAAATCATTTGCTAGTTATGGTGGTTTTGTTGCCTGCTCACAAGCAATCAAAGATTTTTTAATCAACAAGGCACGAACCTTTATTTTTTCAACTTCGCTACCACCGGCGAATGTTGCTTCTGCGTTTGCGGCAATAAGAATTAATCAAAAACACAACCTAGGAAAAATACTATTAGATAATGCAGCCTATTTTAGAAATAAATTAGCTACTGCCGGCATTTCTACTATGAAGAGCTGCAGTCAAATAGTCCCTGTTCTTATTGGCGACAACGAGAAGGCAGTATCCATATCCAAATCATTTAAAGATATTGGTATCTATGTCAAGGCGATTACACCACCTGCTGTACCAACAGGAACAACACGTTTAAGATTTTCAATAACAACTGCCCATTCCAAAAAAAATCTTAAATTTGTGGCTGAAAGTTTGAATTCAATGATAAATGGTGAAAAATTATGAAGTCCCCTAATCTATACTTCATTGCAGGTTGGAGTGCGACATCAAACATTTGGACCCCGCTCATCAATGCAATCACCTACCCTGATAATTGCCATTTTATTAATTGGGAAAAACTTATTGACGACGACGCAGAGATACCAACTACCAACAACAACATTTTAGTCGGATGGTCACTAGGAGGTATGCTTGCAATTGAATTGGCAATTAAACTACAACAGACCACATCACATCTTGTCTTAATATCAAGCACAGCACGAATGATTGAAGATAAGGATTATATTGGAACTTCTTTACGGTCAATAAAAGCAATGAAAATAGGCTTAACAAAGAATAGGCTAAAAATAATAACTGATTTTGCCATAAATTCTTGCACGGAAAAACAACAGAAATTTGTTAATAATTACTTAGAGCATGAATCCACTTTTACCGAAGCACAACTAAAAAACGGCCTTGACTATTTAGCAAAAACAGATTTAAGAGACAAACTTACCACGCTAAACATTCCGACAACAATCATTCATGCAAAGGATGATAATATTATAAATTTTCAAAACTCTTGTTTTCTTGCGAAAAACATAAATAATTCAAAAAAAATAATATTGGATTCAGGCAATCACGCCCTACCCTTTAGTAGAATTTATGAAATATCAAAAATCATTAGTGAATTATCAAAATGATAAAAATAAACAAACAATTACTTGCAAAAAACTTCTCAAAGGCTGCCTCCGACTATAATACATTTGCAGTAGCTCAAAAAGATATAACCAACAAATTACTTTCTTATCTTCCCGTAAGCACTAAATTAAAAAATATTTTGGAATTTGGTTGTGGCACAGGATTCTTAACAGAAAACTTATTAGACACATACTCACAATCACAATTAACAGGAATTGATATTGCCGAAGGGATGATCAATCTTTGCAAGGAAAGATTTAGCGGATTTAAAAATGCAGTTTTTAAAATAGATGACATTGAACAAATTGATAGTATTCAACAATTTGATTTAATATCTAGTAGCTCAACCATTCAGTGGTGCAAAGATTACAATCAACTTTTTTCCAAACTGTACTCTGCATTGAAGCCTAATGGCTACTTTGTGTCTTCCGTCTTGATAACAAACACGCTTGATGAGTTTTACACATCTTATAATAAAATTTCCAAAACAAAGATTGAATCATTTTTTCAAAGAGAACCGGAGCTACTCGAGTCATTGAGAAAAAATGGATTTACCATCACTAAGAGTGAAATTATTTCTCAAAAAATCAAATATCAATCTGCTACCGATGCTTTACGAGCCATTAATAATATTGGAGCCAAACTTGAAAACAGCGAAATACAGTTAAATACAAGCCCGAAAACCATGGCAGAAATATTAAGACATTACACACAAAAATTTTCGGCAAGCACCGGAGTCTATATGACCTATGACAGCCTGTTATTCTCTGCGAGGAAAAAGTAAAATGAATAACAATGGCATATTTATCACTGCTACCGGAACAGATATTGGCAAGACGTTAATTACTGCCGGAATCATAAAATTTTTAAGGGAAAACAATATAGACGCAATACCGATGAAACCGATACAAAGTGGAGCGAAGGTAGAAAGAAATGGATTAGTTGCCACAGACTTAGAGTTATGCCTTAATTACTCAAATATTAAACCAACCCAAGATGAAATCAAACTCATGTCTCCATTCAAGTTTCAAGCAGAATGCTCTCCTCATCTTGCATCAAAGATGAGTAACTGCAAAATATCTATTCCACACATCATTGACTGCTATCGGAAATTATCGAAAAACCATTCCGCAATTATGGTAGAAGGTGCGGGAGGGATTATGGTTCCTCTTGCTTGCGATTCAGAAATAACAATCCTCAATCTTATAAAAAAAATGAAGTTGCCAGTTATTTTAGTAGCATCAACCGCTTTGGGAACAATTAATCACACCCTACTATCAATAGATTGCCTCAAACAAAATAAAATAGAATTGGCAGGAATAATTTTCAATTCACCAAACAATTCAAGTGATGACTCTAAATTCATCAATACTGACAATCCAAAAACAATATCCAGACTGCGAGAAATCAATATTTTAGGAAATATCCCTCACCTTCAACATCCAAATCTAATTAACAAAGAGGATTGGTCTGTTTTTTTAAGAAACAGCACATCCTTGCAAAAATACTTACTTAGCCGTAAATACTAAAACCAATATACTGAATACTTACATTGTAATTTTGATTTTTGGTTGTATGTTTTTCTGAAATATGCTATTATGCAATAATAAAAACATCAAAACATATAACGTTGAGAGGTTAAATGATGTCGGAACCAGAACAGATTCTATCTAAATTATCAGGAGCAACCAAGGCACAAATAATTGTCAATGAATACCTAATTGGCAATCTCGATATTCCAACAATTAAAGAGATTTTTGATTACCTAGCTAAATCAGATTTAGAAAAAATAGGAATGCTTGAACTAATCAAAACCGGTGCCCTTGAGCAAAATATGGAGGAAGACGCCACAAACTCTTTAATTGGTGCTTTATCATCAGATGTCAGACCACAAGAATTACCTATAAAAAAAGAAAGAAAAACAATAACTGTCAAACCGTTTAATCCACCAATAAGCAAACAGAGAGAAAATTCTCAGCCACCTCCACCACCAGCACTTCGCTACCCGGGACAAAGACGAAAACGAACAACCGGTAAAATCATCACCCAACATAATTATCAAAGTTCGGAAAGCACTCAGACTACAAAAATCAAAAATACAAACATAAAGAATGATGCTTTCTTTGGGGGAAGTACGGGAACAATCAGAAATAAAATAAATTCTTTTTCCAAGCCCACCATATTGATTGCAGACGATGATCCTAGAATAAGGATGATATTCAAAATGAAAATCCAAGGGGCAGGATACAGCATTATTGAAGCCGAGAATGGAAATATTGCTTGGGATATAATTAATGAGGGAAAATTAGATGGATTGGTTATGGATATGAAGATGCCTGGACTACATGGTCTTGAAATACTTGCCAAAATGTCTAAGATATCGAGTAAACTACCGGTTTGTATATGTTCGGCATACGATCAACTAAAAGACGAATTCGTAATAAAAAATTATCCAATGATTAAATATTTTGTTAAGCCGGTAGATGCAGAAGAATTGGTTGATGCAATAAAAACGATGGTTCCGGTCAAGAATTAACCACTGTAACCTGTAATTTTAAAATCTCCATAGTCTTTTCATCAACCAACGCTTTACTCGAAATTCGATGAGGAACCAACCAAAGAATATTTTCATTGGCATCTACAAGCTTAAATGCTTGTTTGCGTTCTTTTTGTGAAACTTTATTGTTGGTAAAAAAATCGGAAATTAACATTGAACCATTCATTCCAATAGGGGAAAATCTATCTCCATCCTTAATTTTATCAAAAGATAATGGGAAATTTAATTTTGTTTTATCAAAAAACTCTAATGTTAAATCACAATCAATAACCTCAATTTTATTGGTCAAAACCTCAACAGAGAGTAGGTAGTTACCATACATAACAGGAAAATCATGAACAGAATTTACGCTAACCATAGCATAGCAACAATCAATCATTTTTCTTTGCTCGATAACAACTACATCATACTCACATCTAAAAACAATATTTCCCGGCAAGCAGGAAAGAGTTTTTCCTGATTTTGCATCTTTGATGAACTTTAAAATATTATCTACATGAACCGATGTTAGTTCTGAATAATTTGCAAGAAATTTTTTTTTAGCTATTTTTGAAAAAAACACATTAACGATATATCTTAAAAACTCCCTGTTGATTGATTTATTAAAATCGTTGAAACTATTTCGCGACAAAACAATGGTATCATCTTTTTCAGAAATAATATATTTACTTCTCACTTTTGCCATTAATTTAACAGTAATAATCCATAGTGATTTTGCACAATTTGTCATTCGGACAGAGCAATCTATAAAATTGAAATCACGAATTTTAACCAATTCGGGAATAATAATATTTCGGTATCTATTTCTTGTTATCAAATTATTATTATTTGATTTATCTACAACGTATTTACCATCACAATATTTTAGATAATCAAATAGGTCATCCTTGCTTACCTGCAACAATGGTCTAAGGACAACAATATCATCTACTATATTAATTTCTGGAATGGAACTCATACCAAGAATCCCGCAACCTCTATCAATATTCATAATCAAGGTTTCAATCAAATCATATTGATGATGTGCCAGCAATAGAGATGCATTTTTTTTTCGACAAATATCAAAAAGAAAGGAATATCGACACTCTCTTGCAGCCGATTCCATAGAGATTTTATGTTTTTTCATATAAGCATAAACATCAATTTTTTTAGAAAAAATTTCAAGGGAAAGTTTTTCTGCCAACTCATAGCAAAATAATTCATCATAATCAGATTCAGAATCTCGTAAAGAGTGGTTTAGGTGAGCTAAACAAATATTCCAGTCATTGTTGTTTTTATTTGCCCGTATCTCAGATAGTAGATATGCTAATGCAACCGAATCTGGACCACCCGATAATGCCACAACGAAATTAAGTGAAGTTTTATTCGCTTTAGAGAGTGATGTTTCTAAAAAATTTTGAATAAATTCTTTTTTTAACATTGGATAACTTTGATAAATTGTCTATCTTAAATCAAGAATATTGCTAATCTTTACCGTAATTCAAGAAAGTTAGATAGTAATTTATCTCCCTCAGATGTCAGGAAACTTTCAGGATGAAACTGCACACCTTCAACCGGGAATTCTCGATGTCGTATTCCCATCAAAACCCCATCTTTTTCAGTATGACTAACCGCCTCAAATTGCTCTGGAATAGTTGTCTCATCAACAATCAGAGAATGATACCTTGTAGCAATAAGCGGATTAGAAAGCCCCTTATACACTCCTTTACCATCATGGCAAATAGTGTCGGTTTTTCCGTGTACCGGAACTTTGGCTCTAACAATCTTTGAGCCAAAGGTGTAGCCTATTGCTTGATGCCCAAGACATACCCCAAGGATTGGAACTCTACCGGTATATAATTTTATCAATTTACTTGAAATTCCGGCAACTTCCGGGGTGCAAGGTCCTGGTGAAATAATCAATTTATCAAAATCAAGTTTATCTACTTCATCAAGCTCAACTTTATCATTTCGATAAACCAAAATCTCAGCACCTAATGCCCCAAGTGCTTGCACAAGGTTAAAGGTAAAGGAATCATAATTATCAATAATTAAAATCATAACTCAAATCTACCATGTCCCGTCGTCATCATCATCGCCAACAGCTCCATCTCCTTCACTACCTGTATCGTTTTCAGTATTTTCAATATCAC
>CAMZKK010000046.1 GCA_947311175.1 uncultured Planctomycetota bacterium
CATCTTGCTGAATCTTTAATGCGGTAATTAATGGCGAAATTCGTGAACTCGCCCTTGGGCCGTCAGGGATATTGATTGCATCAACTCCTGCTTCACGACATTCAATTGCCTTTTCAATTGTTGGTTTAAGATTAAATCCTCGCGGTGGAACTATCTCAACAGTTGTTACCCATTCTCCGGCAGAAAGTTTTTTCCCAAAATTACTTTTTTCCGATGTTGCAATAGGTTCTTGTTCTTTTTCATTCTCTTTTGTGAATGTCAGTTGTGATGTAACCGCAGTCTTAGATAGTGGCTTGACCGCTCTTGCAATATCTTTAATATGCTCAGGACCTGTTCCACAACAACCACCAACTCCGCTTGCTCCGAGATCAATAAATCTCTTAGCGTATGTTGAAAGGTATTCCGGGCTTGTCATATAAATCATTCTATTGTCAATTTTTTTAGGCGTGCCTGCATTTGGCTGAACAATTACCGGATAGTCGGTTAATTTAATAAATATCTCAAGGGTTGATAATGTTGCCTCTGCACCTTCACCACAATTAAGTCCTAACGCTGTTGGTTTATTTTTATATTCCTCAATTATTGACAGTATTTTTTTTGCCGGCTCGCCCTTACTGGTTTCTGCATGGCGATCAAGTGAGAAACTAAGCATATATGGGATATCATATTCTTGGATGGATTTGAGTGAAAACTCCATAATCTTTTGCGAACGAATAGTCTCGAAAAGGATGAAGTCTGCACCTGCATCTTTTAATTCAGATATTTGTGAACTTAGAATTTTAATGATTTCTTCATCGGTCAATTGTTGGTTTTGCTCACCAATCATTCCGATTGAGCCGGCAATTAAAATTTCATCTCCACCTGCTTCTCTTGCCAATTCAACAGCTTTTCTGTTTACTTCATTTGCAGTATCCCCCAATCCAAATTTTGAGAGACTATGTTTGTTCCCGGCATAGGTGTTGGTTGTCAGAACATCTGCCCCTGCATTAACATAGCTTTTGTGGATATCACTAATGACATTAGGAGCTGTTAAACATAGATTTTCAAAAGAGGTGTTGACAAAGAAGTTCTTTTTGTAAATTTCTGTGCCAATGGCTCCATCAAATACCAACATTTCATTATTAAGTTTGTCTTTAAGTCGATTTTTCATAAATTCCTCAAATTAATTTAAAATAATTATTTCTTAATATTATATAAAAAAGAAATTTGTAAACAATCAATAAATGCTTTCCATTGTCGGTAACGTTTAAAATTTAATTAAAAAAAATAACTCTCGAATCTATTGATTGACATTTCTATAAATATCCGAAAGAAGTTGATGACAGGATTTGCAATCAGAATTAACAATTAACGCTGATATAAAGAAAGGTGATTAATGAGCAAACGAAATATTTTCAAATACCTTTGTGGTTTGTTTTTTGTTGCCATTAGCAGTCATGGGTTGTCAGCAGAAATAAATAAAATCGCTGGCGAAATTTTGAAAGAAATTTATAATCCACCAATTAATAGTACCGCAAGGGCGTTAAAATTTTCAATGTTGTTGCAACGAGCTGCCGGCAACCTTAAAGTTAAAACCCAGAGCATAAAGTATGGAAGCACCGTTTCCGTTAATATTTATGTTGAGCTAAATTGTGATAACGATTTACCGGTTTATGTTATCTCATCTCACACCGACACCGATAGTCATCGAAGCACAGTTATTGGAACTTCCGGGATAATAGATAACTGGAGTGGTTGTATAATGAATGTATCCCTGCTTGCTTCATTTAAAGATATTCCTTTGAAAAACGGATATATTTTTATTGGGTTTGGATTGGAAGAAAAGGGAGAAATCGGCTCAAAAACATTTTTAAAGAAAATAAGTCGTGGACTTAGGGATAGGATTAAAGCGAATATTAATCTTGAATGTCTTGGCATGAGTAGTTTAAAAACTTGGACAAATCGCTCGTCAGATGACCTTGAACATTTATTCTTAAAAGCTGCCGGAAAAACCAATATCAAGGTGGCAATGCAAAGTTTGTATAATTTTGAAAGTGACGCCGATTCTTTTCGTCGTAAAAAAATCCCAGCAATAACCATTCATAGTCTAAATTTATTAAACAGCTCTTATATTAACTCTGTATATGATTCAAAGGATTTGTTTCGGATGGATATCTTTACGGATTCATTTAATGTCTTACACGAATTAATAAATGTATTGGATAATAATAAATCGCCAATACGAATGATAGATTCTCAAAGCAAAGATAAACCTGCAAAATACGCATTAACCACCATTGATAAAGAAAACGGATTTGGCGATGGGGTGCAATTAGCATCAATTAATCCAAACAGCATTGAGTATCGAGCAGGTTTGAGGGCAGGGGATATTATTTATAAAATTAATAAGTATCCAGTCCGTAGCTCTCAGGAAATAAAGAGTTTGGAATATACGCTTTCTCAGGGTGATACACTTGATTTTGTTGTCAAAAGAAATTCCTCGGTAAAGAATTTTAGGGTTGCATATTAAAAGTCTTTAAATTCTGCAGACAACTGCGTAATTTAGATTGAATGAAGAAGTTATAAATACCCAAAGCCTTTTGCACACCAAAATTCATCTTTTTTATTCGTGCATTCGCGGCTAAATCCCCATCGTTTTATAGATAGAGCAGAATTAGCAAATATCTCGCAATATTATCAATCCGCCGTTTCTCAAAATTCCACCATTATCAATAAATTTTGCCACCGTTTTTTGTATACTGCTTTGGTGGGTTTGTGAGTAAATGTTGTCTTTTGTTGAGTGAGGACCAAAGATGCGCTCAATTGCATCTGAGGTGCCAGACATTGGAAATATTTGTCCGAGTTTTTGAAATCTTATAATATTTGAGTCAGATTTTAAGATTCCCTTTAATTGACTATCCAATAGCCAAGAGTAGCATACAAATGCCTTGTGTTCTTTTGTTGAAAAATATTTGGCAAAGAAATTGTTTGCCATTGATAGAGATTTGCGGCAAGCATCTGTTGCCAGCGGTTCACCTGCAGGAATATGAATATTTATTACCAAATCACCTGGGCGTAAAATTATTTTCCAATCATCTAAGCGAAAAGTGGTTAAATTTTTTTCTACATATCCTTTCCGGTTTATTTCATTACCTGTAATTTGGTTTTTATCAATTTTAAGAGTAGATATCCATCCTCCATCTTCGTCCCAAATGTCGTCAACTCCGTCAATCAATCCATTGCAATTATATTTTTTTCCTTCTGCCGATAAATATCTTAGGTTGTTTTTTTTGTCTTTTAAAATATATAAGTAATTTCCAAATGGCCTTGGCACATTGAACTGCAATCTTCCAAGCTTGAATAAAGTTGCATTGAAATGAGCTTGCATCCAGCCAAGAGCTCGTTTTTTTATTCCAATGAGGTTAAATTCACGATAATAGTATTCAACCCATACGTTAAGGTCTTTATAGGTTTCCAAAAGAATATTTTGTGGTAAACCTTTATCTTTCCAATGGACAATTGCTTTTGGGAAACCGGAAATAGCTAACAAAATAAAAAAGGTTCCTTTGCTTTCTGGGGGAATGTTTTCAAGTTCTGGCATTGCCTCTGCCATTTCTCGACCATTATCTCCTTCATTAATTATTTGATGACAATGCCAAAGGAACGATAAAGTTTCAGCATCTTTTGTTAGAAGTTTTTTTTGTTTTATAATTTGAATAATTATTGGAGCTGAGATATTTGCTTTTTCTGCATTTTCTCTAATGAAGTTATCTTGTATAAATTCAATTTTCTCTAGAGGAGGTAGTTGAGAACTGGTTTTATCCCAATTGACCATAATTTGTCTTGCATTTTCTTCTTCATCTAATGCAAAGAATCTGGATATTATTTTTTTACTTTGCATTAGGTATTCCTGTTGTCGTATTTATCCTAAATTTCGCATCAACTGTTGGATTTAGGTTATAAGGGTTAAGGCATATATTGCATAAGCATATACTAGTATCGACAATCTGTCAAATATGAAGGATTGAAATGAATAACTTAATATAAACAGATATTTATATTTGTTCTCAAGCCTAAAATTCGTAAAATTACAGGTAATATTTTGGAGGTTTATTTTGAATATAAAATTTATTTTTCTTGTTCCATTTATCATTTTTTTGCAAATATCCTTACTTTATGGTAATGATACAAAAAAGTTTGTGTTACGGACTAATGAAGCAATTACGCAAGCAATGTTGCGAGATTTACAAAAAATAGTCAATACTGAATTGCTGGTAAAGTTTAAACAAAAGAATAGGGTTTTTATCGCAAGACCTGCATCTAACAATCGTCTGTCTGCAAAAAACGGAGTGGCAGTTTCTATTTTGAAGGCAGGTAAGGTTATTGGTTTTGGGTTTGCGTCTCAATCAACAATTGTGGGAAATACTCGAGTTGCAACCGACTTGGCACTTCGCAAATGTAATAATGAAAAGCCGGAAGAGCTAATTGTACTTTTGGAGATTACTCTCGCTGAGAAGGAAGTAAAAAACACTAACCCGTTTCTCTTTGCTAAGAAAATTGATTATGGCAGACAAGGTGGAAGAATGGTTATTGGCAAAAAGACACTTAATTTAACAGCATCTAAAACCATTCTTTCCGGTCAGGGGTTGGAAAAAATAGTTAGAAAAAAAATAAGCAAAGAAATATCTCCTACCAACAGTAATGTTATTTTTGAGCCATCAAATAAATATTATATTAATAATTCTGTCCTCGCTTTAATCTTTTGGGGTGAAGAAATAACAAAGATTTATCGTAATAATAAGTTATTTAGTATCAGTGATGTAAATCGAACCTCAGTAAAAGATGCGTTACATTTAGCCCGTCATTGGTATCTTAAAAATAAAAATGACAGCAATCAATTTTTATCATCAATCAATCCTCTGACAAATCGAGTTCATCAAAAAGGATGCGGGGCAGAAGATAGACTGTATAACAATTTTGCATTATCAGGACTTGCCGGTGTTTTGGGTGATAAAAAATTAAAGAAATTAACCAAAGATAATTTGAAGATATTGGTTGAGAATTTTTATTTAAGTAATCCCGATAAAAAAATTGGTTATGTTAAAACCAAGGATGGAATTTCATTAGGAGCTGCCTCTGCAATGTTAGATGCAGTTATTCGCACTGGTGAAATTATAAAATATAAAGAACAAATTATCAATTTAGTTCATTTTTTAAATTTCCAAAGACAGAAAAACGGAAGTTATCGTTCTTATATGAATAAACCGCTTAATGTAATAAACCGTGAATTTCAAGGTCAATCGCAGTATGCCCTTATGCGATTTTATGTAATGAGTAAAGATATTCAGGTTATTAAAGGGGTGGCAACTTCGTTTAATTTTTATCTGTCAGATTTTGATAAAACACTTTCATTACCAGCTGTGCCTTGGCATACTTCTGCATATACTTTGCTGTATAAATATGTAAAACAACGACCAATCGTTGATTTTATATTTAAAATGAACGACCTTGTTGTCTCTATTCAAAAAAATAAAGAAATGCAAGCAGAAGATAGAAAAGGAATATTTCTCAATTTGTTGGGTGGCAAGAAAAATCATGCTGCAGAAACAGCTCGTTATGTTTCCGGATTGTTAGATGCATTTTCCGTTGCAAAGCAAATAGGGGATAAGGAAAGAGAAACGAGATATTTGTTGGCTGCTGTACAGGGAATTCGTTATCTTCTGCAATTACAAATTAGGGATAGATATGATACATGGTGTATGCCAAGCCGTGAAAAAGTACTTGGCGGTTTTAGATACAGCACAAGCAATTATCGTATTCGGTTAAGTAATCAGGCACATTGTGTAGTAGCACTTTGTAAATCTCTTGCAGTGCTTAGTGAAGATGATTTTAGAAAGGCCCGTGTTAAGGCAGGGATGTAAGATTTTTTAAAATGAAACTAAAACTAATAATATTCATCTATTCTCTTGTCGGGGGTGCGACATAGTGTGTGGAATAGCTGGGGCAATAAATTTTAAACCGAATAGAGATATAGTTTTTTCTACATTGAATCATCGAGGACCGGATGAAAATGGATTTTATGAAGATTTAAATCTGTCACTTTTTCATACTAGGCTATCAATTCAAGATGTCAAGTGCGGGCAACAACCATTTATTTTTAATGATTATGCAATTGTCTTTAACGGTGAAATTTATAATCATTTAGAGCTTAGAGATAAATTGTCTGATTTTACCTTTAAAACAAATTCCGATACCGAAACCTTATTATATCTTTATCTTAAATATAAAGAAAAGGCATTCGAAAAGATTGATGGAATGTTTGCCTTTGCAATTTATGATAAATCAAATAAAAGACTAATCTTGGCACGAGATCGTGCCGGTAAAAAACCTTTGTATTTTTATTCAAAAGAAAATCAATTCTTTTTTGCCAGTGAACTTAATGCGATAAATAAAGCCGTTGATGGTTTGAAAATATCCAAAGACGCTATTGCCTCTTATCTAAGAGTTGGTTTCTTTTATAAAGGTTTTACCCCCTATCAAGATGTTGCAGAACTTGAAGCCGGAACAGTGTTGACGGTTGAGCTTGAATCAATGAAAGAATCAACTAATCGTTATTTTGATATTTCCGAATATTACAACTCGCCAAAAAATGTAGGATTTGACGAGTCGGTAGAGAAAACAGATGATTTGTTAAGAAAAAGCATTACCGATAGATTGATTTCTTCAGATTTGGAGGTTGGGGCATTTTTGAGTGGTGGGATTGATAGCTCATTGATTGTTGCGATTGCATCGGAATATCAAGATAAACTAAAAACATTTACCGTTAAATTTGATGGTGCATATGATGAATCATCCTTAGCTCGGCTTACTGCTGAAAAATATCATACCGAACATCACGAGATTAAAATCTCGATGAACCTTAGAGATGATGTTGAAAAGATTATTTTAAATTATGGAATGCCGTTTATGGATTCATCGGCAATTCCAAGTTACTATGTTAGCCGAGAAGCCAGAAAATATGTTACCGTTGCTCTTAATGGTGATGGTGCAGATGAGCTTTTTGGTGGTTATAGACGCTATGTGCCGGCTGCAAATAATTTATTTGGCTTGGCTAAAAAGTTTTCCTTTTTATCAAAGTTGATTCCTCCTGTTAATAATAAAAAGTCTATCATTAGTCACTTAAAAAGATTGTTTTCAATGTCAAAAAAAACAGGCTTAGATTTTTATCTGTCAAGCACTTATGATGTCTTTGAAGATTTTTATGTGTTTCCACAAAATAAAATTTTCTCTGAAATGAGTGATTATTTGATAGGAATAGAAAATCTTGGGATTTCTAAATTTTCCGAGATGCTGCTTGCCGATTTTAACCTTTTGCTTTTTAGTGATTTATTGGTAAAGATGGATATTGCGACAATGGCAAATTCACTAGAGGTGAGAAGTCCGTTTCTCAGTAAATACTTGTTAGAATTTGCTCCTACCATTAAAGATGAATATAAAATCAAAGGTAAAACTACAAAATATATTCTTCGTGAATTAGCAAAGAAATATTTGTCTCCTGAACTTCTTAATCAACCAAAGAGAGGTTTTGAGGTGCCGCTAAAGGGTTGGGTCAATGGTGTCTTAAAAGAGCAGATATTTGCAAAATTAGAGTGCAACAGTTTTTCCTCAGACTTCATTGAACAAAAATTTATAACCTCGCTTCTTGCAGATAAAGTTAAATTATCGGCAGAAAAAAGAGCAAAAATGCTCTGGAATATGTATTGCCTTGAGGTATGGAAAAATAATCAATGAAAAAATTAATTCGGATTACGACTGTTCCTATTTCCTTGAAAATCTTGCTTAAATCACAATTGAAATTTATGAGTAAACACTTTGAGGTTATTGCAGTATCGAGTGAGGGGGCTGAATTAGACGAAGTAAAAAATGACGAAGGTGTTAGAGTAAACGCTATCAATATGAGTAGGAAGATAACACCGCTAAAAGATTTCATTTCATTGATAAAGATGGTTGTTTTTATTTATCGAGAGAAACCCGACATAGTTCACACTCATACTCCAAAGGCTGGGATAATTGGAATGCTTGCCGCTTGGCTGTGTAGAGTAAAGATTAGGATTCATACTGTTGCCGGTTTGCCGGTTATGGAAAAAAGTGGATTTATTAAAACGATATTGTTTTTGGTTGAAAAGATTACATTTTCTTGTGCAACTCAAGTTTTTCCTAATTCAAATGGATTATTAGAATATATAGTTGAAAACAATCTTTGTTCAAAAAACAAATTAGAGGTTATTTCCTCCGGTAGTAGTAATGGAGTTGATACAGATTTTTTTATACCTGTGGAAGATAAAAAAACATATGTTGGTGAATTTAGATTTATTTTTGTTGGCAGAGTTGTTGCTGATAAGGGGATAAATGAATTGGTTGAAGCGTTTGATAGATTGTCCAAGATAGATAATAACTGCAAGTTATATATTGTTGGAAATCAAGAAGAACAACTTGACCCTATTGCGAAAAATACTAAGAATATAATTGCGGAAAATAAGAATATTGTAATGACAGGTTATGAGCAAAATATTTTACCGTATTTGCAAAATTCAAATTGTTTGGTGTTGCCGTCATATCGCGAAGGTTTCCCAAATGTTGTGATGCAGGCATTATCTACCGGGATACCGGTAATTGTTAGTAATATCAATGGTTGTAACGAGATTATTAAAGATGGATATAACGGATTGATAGTTAGGGTAAAATCAGTAGAAGAGCTATTTGCTGCAATGAAAAGGTTGCTCGATGAACCGAAATTATTAAAAAAACTATCTGCAA
>CAMZKK010000047.1 GCA_947311175.1 uncultured Planctomycetota bacterium
CCCCACTGGTGTCATAACATATTTAAACTATCATAATCTACACAACCTTTCCAAACCTAACCTAGCTTTGCCATTCCTAGCAGGAGATTTCACCCTTGAGCACCTATTTTTACAACTTACCTTAGACAAAACATAAGCGTTAAAAAGCTATAACATCTCAATGATATTGTCAAGCCAAAAGATATTTTTTGAGGAGCTACACCTAGTCTGTGCTAAAAAACAAAAAAATAATTTACAAAAAAAGACTTAAAACAGTTGAATCTTTAAATTTATACTATATGCTATTCGACTTAAGACTCTACTTAGTGGTGGGGTCTAATTTTATTTACCAAGTTTAACTAAGTAACAATTATGTTTGAATCAATTACCGATAGCTTAGGCACCATCTTCGATAAGATTAGAGGGAAACGCCTTACCGAAGAGCACATCAAAGAAGCAATGCGAGAGATTAGAATCGCCTTGCTTGAAGCAGATGTTGCTCATAATGTAACAAGAGATTTCATTAAAGAAATTTCAGAACAGGTCGTTGGTGAAAAAATAATAAAAGCTGTCAAACCTGATGAATTAATAATAAAATTAGTAAATGATGGACTAATAGAGCTTTTAGGTGGAGAGTACTCTCCGATAAAACAAGCAACAAAAGGTCCAACAGTAATAATGTTTTGTGGATTGCAGGGTAGTGGAAAAACTACTACAGTTGGCAAACTTGCAACAAAACTACTAAAAGAGAATCGAAAACCCTTACTCGTTGCAGCAGATATTCAAAGACCGGCTGCCATTGAGCAGTTGAAAATATTAGGGAAACAAATTGATGTACCGGTATTTGCCGAGAGTGGTAGTGATCCGGTTACTATCTGCAAACAATCAATTGCCGTAGCCGAACTCCACAAGGCAGATACAATCATTCTTGACACTGCCGGTCGACTCCACGTTGACGACGATCTTATGATGGAGCTAGAAAACATTGCAAAGGCAACTAATCCGACAGAGACCTTGCTTGTTTTAGATGCGATGACGGGACAAGATGCAGTAAACTCTGCTAAAGAATTTTCGGAAAGACTTTCGCTTACCGGAGCAATCCTTACCAAAATGGATGGCGATGCGAGAGGTGGGGCTGCTCTTAGCCTGCGTAAGGTAGCAAATATTCCAATAAAACTCGTTGGGGTTGGTGAAAAACTAGATGCCCTTGAAGATTTTCACCCGGAAAGAATGGCTGGAAGAATTCTTGGAATGGGCGATATCGTCTCACTTGTTGAAAAAGCTCAGCTTGAGGTTGATGAAGAAGATGCCAAAAAGTTACAAGAGAAATTCTTAAAAAACACATTTACTTTAGAAGATTTCCAAAAACAACTTGCACAAATCAGAAAGATGGGTTCAATAAAGGATCTTCTTGGGATGCTTCCAGGTATTGGCAAGCAACTTAAAGGAGTTGATATAGATGACGCTCAGTTTGATAAGATAGAAGCAATTATCAAAAGTATGACGCCAAAAGAGCGTACTTATCCTGAGCTTATTGATTACTCGCGCAAGGAAAGAATTGCCAAAGGTTGTGGACTCCAAATGGGAGACATAACCGCCCTCTTGAAGCAGTTCAAAGAAATGCGCAAAATGATTGGCAAAATGGGTCGATCAGGAATGCTCGGCAATCTCCTCAGTGGAGGAGGAATGCCGCAAATGGACGATGAAGACGGCGGTGGTCTTGGTAGTCTTGGAGGAATGAACCCCATGGCCGGACTCGGCGGATTTGGGGGTTCTGGAACAAAAGCACAAATAAGCAAAAAAGATATTCGTAATAAAAGAAAAAAAGAAAAGAAAAATAAAAAAAGAAAGAAAAGGAGAAAATAAATTGGCTACAAGAATTCGCCTATCAAGAGCTGGAAGACGTCACTCACCATTCTATCATGTATGCGTATATGATATCAAACAAAGCAGAGATGCTGCTTATGTTGATAAGCTTGGATATTATGATCCAGCAAATGCTGATGAATCAAAGCAAATTAGTGTTGATGTTGAGAAGGCTGCTGAATGGATAAAAAAAGGTGCAACTCCGTCAGAAACCGTTAAGAGCATTTTGAAGAAGCTCGGTCTTGAGTTTGCTAAGAAAAAGGTCAGCAAGACCAACGACAAGAAAAAAGTTGCAAAGAAAAGAAATGTAAAAGTACGAACTAAAAAGCGTACTGCAAATTCAAAAACTCGTAAAGCTGGCAAAGCAGAGTAATTGAAAAGAGGAATGTGATTGATGCGGATTGACCTTCTAAGCATCTTTCCAAAAATGTTTGCGCCAATCCTTAATGAAAGCATCTTAGGGATTGCACAAAAAAAAGAACTTGTTGAGTTTTTTAGTCACGACATCAGAGATTGGAGTGACAACAAACACAACAAAATTGATGACAAGCCATTTGGTGGTGGTCCAGGAATGGTGATGAAGGCTGGACCCATTGTTACCGCGGTTGAAGCGGTTGAAAAAATGGATGACATTCCGAGCAGACTATTAGTTATGAGTCCGCAAGGAAAACGATTCGACCAAAAAATGGCGAGAGAGTTATCAACAGAAAAGCGTATCTGCATTATTTGTGGAAGATACGAAGGTTTTGATGAAAGAATTTTTGAAGTACTTGAGCCGGAAGAAGTGTCCATCGGGGATTATGTCCTAACTGGTGGAGAACTAGCAGCCCTTACTATTGCAGATGCAGTAGTGAGACTTATTCCGGGAGTGCTTGGAAGTGGAGATAGCCTAGAGAGTGAATCTTTTGACAACGGCTTACTTGACTTCCCACAATATACCCAACCATTTGAATGGCGAGGTATTAAAGCACCGGAAATACTCAGAAGTGGTAATCACGCCCTCATCGAGAAATGGCGGCGTGAAAAAGCAATAGAAAAGACTAAGGCCCGTAGGCCTGATATTTTTAAAGATTGATATTTGGAGGAGAAAGATGAACCCCTTAATTAGAGAAATCAATGAACTTCACGAAAAAGATGGTCTTGATAAATTTGAAGTTGGTGATAACGTTGATGTGCATGTGAAAATCGTTGAAGGAGAAAAAGAAAGAATCCAAATTTTTTCTGGCACAGTTATCTCAATGCGTGGAGAAGGAATTAACGAATACTTTACCGTAAGGCACTTACTTGCAGGTGAAGGCGTTGAAAGAATGTTCCCTGTCCATTCACCAAGAATTGACAAAGTTGTAATCAAACGACGTGGCAAGGCAAAACGTGCAAAGCTATACTATCTCAGAGATAGAATAGGCAAGTCAGCAATCCTCAAGGAAGACAACCGCAAACGTCGTCCAGTAGTTGCAAGCACCCAAAGAAAAAAGAAAAAAAAGAAAAAAGCTGTTGCTGCAGAATAAATAAAATTGCGATATAAATTATCAAACGGTCAGATTTGATTAATCAAATCTGACCGTTTTTTCAACTCAGAGAATAAACCTAAATTTAGCAGTTGGAATTTGGAACTAAAAGCACGTGTCCCAGACCTGTAACCTTGAGAGTGGAGTAACTGCAAAATTTATAATAAAGGCGGCAAGATGACCATGGACCACAAAAAAATATTTTTTTCTTTATTATTCTTGATAATATCGTCACGGAACATTACTGCAATTGACATCAACCCTATTCTAACTAACCCTAAATTTGACACCCTTTTCGAACAAGCAAGCAATCTATCTCTAAAATACCTACAAAGGGAAGCAGCAAGAAGATTGTTAGTAGCTAATTCTTCAAAATTCGAAAAAGAATTAATAAAAAAAATAACTACCGGCAAAACCATAGAAAAACAGACCTCACTTAGAATAATGGGAAGAAGTGGCTCCTTAATATTTGAAAATCAGGTAATAAATTCAATCACAAGAGACAATTTTTTAGTTAAAGAACGTGCGGCAAAAACCCTTTATCTTATTTATTGCAAGTTAACAAATAAAGAATTGTTATCAAGATTAATTACCAAAACAAATAACAAACCATTTATTCAATCGGCAATTCTTTGTGCTTTAGCCAACAACAACTATCAAATTACAGAGAGAAATAAAGATCTATTTTTCAATTTAATTCCAAACCAAGATAAGTTAATTCAAAAATCAATGTTTGAAATTATTCTAAAACAAAAAAGTAAAAAAGTAAAAACCACATTCAAAGAGAAATTAGACTCTCTCTTAGAAACAGAAAAAAGATATAATGTCAGGTCAAGCATTGCTGAAATACTTCACATCTTTGGCAATCAAGAAGCAGCAACCCTGCGAATTCTACTAAACGAGAACGAACCCTTTGTTCAAATAGCTGCGGCCTACAGCTTGACAATGGCTGGAGACAGCAACGCAATTAACTTATTACATCGTGCACTCCAAACCAATAACCCATCATTACAACTTGCAACATTAGAATATCTAAAAAAAATAAAAAGCCCATTTTCAGAACCACCAATAACAAACCTGCTTAATTCAAAAAACAATACTGTAATAATCAGAGCCATAGAAGCACTAGAAAAACTACAGGGGAAAGCAATCTCTCAAGGACTGAGAAAACTTTTAAATTCAAATAATCCGGAAATTTCATCTGCGGCAGCAATAACATTACAAAAACAAGGCGCACTTGGAATTCATTGGAGATTTATCGAAAAACTCAAAGATAAAAACTCATCAACCGTAATTTCTGCAATCAACACTCTTGCAAAACTGGGAAGCAAACAAGCAATCCATCCTCTGCAAAATCTTCTATTTTCAGAAGATGAAATAATTTCAGCAACATCAGCTATTGCCATAGGGAAACTCTTAGAAACTTCAGATGAAAATAAAAATGAAATTAAATCACTACAACTAGCTCTTGGTAGAGCATCAATAACAGTGGCGATAATGGCTGCTGACTCCCTACAAAAGATTACAAAAAAACCATATCTTTCTAATCCGAAGAAAGCATATAATAGTAATTAATAAATTCTTAATAAAAATAACTTGAACTATCTTATTTATATGCTATAACCCTTATTCTCAATTCGCACTGGTAGCTCAATTGGATAGAGC
>CAMZKK010000048.1 GCA_947311175.1 uncultured Planctomycetota bacterium
ATCCACTCGGATAGCCGAAGAAATAAGTAGATTTTAACGATTTTAAAAAGGAGATCAGCTATGAGTAAAGATTCTGTTAATGTTAATGATTTTATCGGACGTTTAGGTACTTATAATCCAGTAGAAGTGAAAGAAATTTTCAACAATCTTTTAAGGGGTTGTGTTAGAGAGATGGTTGCACGGGTAATGAGCGAGGAGGTTGTTTCTCTTTGCGGTCCTAGCCATGTTCAATCAGACTCGAAAGAGTATCGTCGGGCAGGAAGTGCTGTTGGTTATTTTTGTGATGAGAATACTCGAGAATCAATACATCGTCCTCGGGTACGCAAGAAGAACAAGAATAGTGGCAAAGAAACAGAAGTTCATCTTGAGTCATACGCAGCAGCTCAAGATAGCGAGGCGATCCATGAATCTTTAATGGTGGCATTAAAGAGTGGAGTTAGCGGATCAGACCAGCGGGCAATGTTCCCTAAAGCAAAAGGAACTAGCAGTAGTTCTGTAAGCCGTTTATGGATAAAGGAAGGTGCTAAGATAATTTCCGAATTACGCAAGCGAGATCTTGAAAATTACAATTGGTTAGCCCTAATGGTTGATGGTATAGTGTTGAGTAAGGACTTAACCGCGGTCGTTGCTTTAGGCATTACCGATGAAGGGAAAAAGCTAATTTTAGATTTTGAGATAGGGAATACTGAAAGCTTTGAAGTAACTAAAGCCCTAATGGAGAATATTAAAGATAGAGGATTCAAGCCTGTATCAAGGAGGTTGCTATCAGTGACGGATGGTGGTAAAGGCATTCTTAAGGCGATAAGGCATTGTTTTGATAATCCAGTAATGCAAAGGTGTCTTGTGCATAAGGAACGCAACGTTAAGGCTCGTCTTAGTCGTCGTCATCATGGTACTATGGGGATTTTATTTAATGACCTACGCCATTCTCAAGGGATAGAGGACGCAGAACTTGCAAAGGCACAAATACGCAAGTTTCTAGAAAAATACTCAAAGGAAGGTCTTAAGACGTTTAACGAGACTGGTGATGAGTTACTTGCTTTTTTTTACCTAAACGTTCCGTCAACTCTTAACATTAGTTTACTGAGTACAAACTGTATTGAAAATAGCTTTAAAAATGTGCGAAGAAAGATAGGAAGAGTAAACCGTTGGCGACCAGAGACAGATCAACCTCATAGATGGATGGCATTTGCTCTAAAAATGGCAGAGGATGGATTTAACAGGATTAAAGGATTCCAAGATCTCAATGCTCTAAAGAAAGCGTTAGATAAAGTAGAGTCCGTTGAAGGACCGATAATAAACAAAAAAGAAGTTGACAAGGAGGTGTCTTTGGTTTAAATTTCGAGCAGGAAAAAGTGAACCCGAGTGGATAGCTGGAGATCAACTTCTTTCGGTTTTAACAATAGATGGTGAATCCCCATTTTCATGGAATGATCTTAGAGATCTCTCAAAAAATATCTCTTTATTAACTTGCTCAACGTATATATTTAAATTTTTATTAATTTCTATTAATTTCACACTGCGTTCTTGTAATGATTTACTTTCTTTTTCAACATGATAATAGTATTTATAATAAATATAATAATGTTGCAAAATTAGAGTTAATAACAATACTCCTATCAAAAATTTTATTACAGGTCGCATTTTTTTTACCACACCAAATCCCTTCCGTTACTTCCTATCATCTTCTCCTAAATCATTATTACTAGTCTCTTTAAAATACCATGCATCCCACACAATCTATATGTCTGTGTCCCATTTATAACTAAGCGATTTTTAAATAAATAAAAACTTATATTTTTATTTATTTACCCCCCATTGGGAGAAAATAAGATGCAGGACAAACAAAATATCTTTGCGTGCCCCACATCTTTTTTCAAAGATTATAGAATTATCTTTTTACCGCCATTTTTACTTGATTCGTAAATAGCAGTAATGATTTCTACTGCCTTTCTGCCACTTTCGCCATTAACCATTGGTTCTATGTCATCATTAATTGCTGAGACCATATCTGTTACTTGCAAGCGATGTCCTTCAGACATTAGGTTTGCAGTTGGATCTCCTGCACCAGTTGATTTGGTTTCATTACTGCCTGCCAATATCTCTTTGTCTTCCGGAATTTCATCCTTAAAATTCCAAGCAACCAAAGTCTCCCCTTCTATCACTGCACTACCAAATTCACCATGAATCCCTATTCTTGCGTCAAGTCCGGGATAAGCAGTAGTTGTACCGGTAATTGTTCCAATTGCCCCGTTTTTAAATTTCAAAAGAGCAACTGCGGTGTCTTCCACCTCAATATCTCTGACGATAGTTTCACAATTAGCGGTAATACTTTCTACCGGACCCATCAAGTCTTGTAAGACATCAATGTAGTGAATTGATTGATTCATCAATGCGCCACCGCCATCGAATTTCCAAGTGCCGCGCCAATCACCACTGTCATAGTATTCTTGTGAGCGAAACCACTTAACACTTGCATCAGCAAGAGTTAGCCGGCCGAATCGACCTTCCTTTATTGCCTTTCTAACCGCAGATTCACTTTTTTTGAATCTACTGGGGAAAATTGTCGCTAATTTTACATTATTCTCACGACATGACTTGATTATGCTATCGCACTTTTCAAGCGTTATATCAAGAGGCTTTTCAACCATTACATGCTTACCGGCATTTGCTGCCTGAACAGTAAGTGGCTCATGAAGACCACTTGGAAGACAAATATTTACTACCTGAATATCATCTTGCTTAAGCAACTCTGCATAATCAGTATAAACATCTCCACCAAATTTTCCCGCAAGCTCCTTAGCCCTTGCTTCGTCTTTATCACAAACTGCCACTAATCTTGCACCTTCAGAATCCCTAATCGCTTCTGCATGAAATGGAGCAATATTACCACATCCAATAATTGCAAATCCAATATCTGCCATTTTAATCTCCTATTTAAAAGTTTACTTTTTATTTTATATTTTCATTACGATTATCAATCTTATCATTAAATTTAGTTTGTTTCAACCTAAATTCCGCAGTTGGAATTTAGGTTGATAATGAACAATAAAGGAAGCTCTATAAGCGATATTTAATGGAAATTATCAAAACTACCTTTAGCGATAGCTAAAGTCCCTTCATTGTTCATTGTTCATTAAATTCTGTCCTCGTGGAATAAGGATACGGGACACGCAAAGAAAATTTTGCATGTCCCGTGTTATAATAATGCTCGTTGGATGTGCAATTTTAATCTTTCAAATCTTTCAAATCTGGCGGTATAGCGATGCTTACCTAAATTTATTGGATTTGCATCTCCAACTGTTTGACTTAAAAAATCTTCAAATCCCTTACTCATCTCTGGAGTGGTAAAATTATTTTTCAATTCGACTAAATACTTTAAATCAATCTCATTTAGCGCACTTTTTTCTTCAAGGTGTAATTCGGCAATGACTTTTTTTATTTCTGAATCAGAGATTGCATCTATACTGTGTTTTCTAATAGGAATCAGTCTGCCGTCAATCATTGCTCTCAAGACAACCTTATAATCTAATTCATTTTTTTTATTAATCTTTGCGATTTTTTTAAGCAAATTATATTCATCATTTGAACTCTTTGATGCCCTATATCTATAGCGGCGATAAATATCGTTAAATGACAATTCATATTCATGAAAGCCGGCAATTATCTTTATTTTTTGATAACCAAATCCTTGCTGAAACATTTTTTTATTAACAAAAGTTTCAGGCTTCATATTAAACTCTGCTTCTGAAAAGAAATGTCTGGAATTTTTCAACAAAGATGTTCGATAGCAGTGAACGCCACCAAACATTTTAATTTGATGAAATTTTGAAATAACCATTGGGTTAAATCTAAAAATATCATCTGCAGAATGATTTAATATTTCAACTATTTTTTCAATCACACAAGGGACAAGCAAAACATCTGCATCGACACAAATTGTCCAGCGATGATTATACTCCATTGCTATCTCAAAACCATTAACAAGCGAACGATGAAACGGCACTTCCTTGACAATCACAACATTTTCCGGGAAGCCTTGCTCTTTAGCCCTTTTTATACACAATTCTTCGGTTCGTTCTCCGGCAGCTCGAATAATGATGAGGTAGTCATTTTTATTTAATGCCATCTAAAGAATACCTTCATCAACAAAACTAGTGTATGTTGAATCGCCAATAATAATATGATCAAGAAGAGAAATCCCCACTATCTCAGCAGTTTGTTTTAGACGCTTTGTGATTGCCCTATCCTCTTTACTTGGAGTAGGATCTCCACTAGGGTGATTGTGTAGGACAACAATAGATGCTGCAGAGTATTTTATTGCCGGCTTAAATACCTCTCGCGGATGAACTAAAACCTTATTCAATAATCCCTGGGCAATTTGCATATCACGAATGATTTTATTTTTTTGATCTAAAAGCACAACCCAAAAGACCTCTTGTTTGAAATCTCGTAATCTAAGATGGTAAAGTTCAAAAAAATCTTTTGCCGAATTAATTGTGTCTTGATGATTGCTTTTTTCGATAGAAAGTCTTTCGCTAAGACCATAAGCAACGATGAGTCTGCGTGCCATTCCACCATTAATGGCAGCAAGTTTGGTAAGCTCGGTAAAACCAACAGAAGAGATTCCTCGCAATGAGCTATATCTATTAATTAAATCCTCTGCAATTTCGATTACTTTATCGCTTACCTTGCCCGAACCAATAATCGAAGCTACCAATTCAATATCACTTAATTCATCAACACCATTTCGTTCAAGTTTCACTTCCGGGCTTAAGCATTTATCTTTATTTTTTATTGAACTTGGACGATTATAATATTTACAGTTTTTAGATAAATCACATCGTTGACAATGAGGAACATTAGCACAAATACCTCCCGAGAAATCACCGTAAATACCTTCGGCAAAAATTTTAAATAGGATACTTATGGCTGCCGGAGTTCTCTCTAAGGCAGATGCCATTTCTTGTAAAATATTTTTTGTCTTCTCAAATTTATCTGTTTCATTTATACCATCAAGCCAACCAAGACGAACAAGCATCTGAATCAGCGGTTCATCCTTGTCGATGGGCAGTATCTCAGACACTCCACTTTGTCGAACATCGAGCATTATTTTAGCAAACGACTCTTCGCCCATTTCTCTTTGTAAACAAGCAACCATTGACGAATATATCTTTTGTAAAGAAATATTTTCAGGCAATACCGAACTCTTCGCTTCAGGCATATCATTCATAAAAATATTTATTCACCATTATTGGCAAATTCTTCTTTATACTCAGTTTGCATTTGAGCATAGATTGGGAATTTACTACATAACTCAACACTTCTTACCTTTAGTTTTTCTAAAGCTGCATCATCATTTGCAACCTTAAATGCACAGTCAATAATGTCCACAATTTCAATCATTTCCTCTTCTTTCATTCCTCTCGTGGTCATTGCCGGTGTGCCAAGCCTTACACCACTTGCCTTAACCGGAGGTGCCGGATCGTAAGGAATGAGATTTTTGTTTGCGGTAATTCCAGCCTTATGAAGTGCATCACTTGCTTCTTTTCCAGTTATGTTTTGACTGCGGACATCAACCAAGAGAAGATGATTGTCCGTTCCGCCAGATACCAAACGATAGCCTTTATTCATTAATTCTTTTGCCATAGTTTGGGCATTTGCAAGCACTTGTTTTTGATAATCAACAAATGAATCCGATAATGCCTCTTTAAATGCAACAGCTTTTGCCGCAATAACATGCATCAACGGACCGCCTTGCATTCCCGGG
>CAMZKK010000049.1 GCA_947311175.1 uncultured Planctomycetota bacterium
AAGACGATGTTGTGTTTGTGGAGGTTACAGTTTGGGATCGTATCGCTGAAACCTGTAATGAGTATTTGTCAAAAGGTCGGCCGGTTCTTGTTGAAGGTCGATTAAAAATGGATCAATGGGAAGATAAAGGGAGCGGAAAGAAACGCTCTAAGTTATCAGTAGTAGCACAGAACGTTACTTTCTTGGGTTCTGGCTCAGAATCTAATTCAGGTGGAGGACAATCTCGGAATAATAGATCAGCCCCTGCTGCCCCTAGTGCTCCTGCAGGTAACATCGAAGACAGTTTTGGCGGTGCAGAAGATGTTCCGTTTTAACTTTATTGTAAATTAAATTGAATTTTTTATTATATTTTTTAAGTTGAGGAAATTAAATGGCTCGCAAACCAGAACCAGTAAAAAAGCTTTATTGCAATTTTTGCTCAGAAAAAATTGAGAATATCGACTACAAAGACGTAAATCTCTTGCAAAAACTATCTAGTATGCAAGGTAAATTATATGGTCGTAAACGTCTTGGTACTTGTGCTAAGCATCAGCGTCAAGTACAGCAGGCAGTAAAAAGAGCAAGATTTTTAGGTCTGATGCGTTATGTTGGAAAGTAAATACCGATATAATCGAAATTGATTTTTTTAAATAAGGAAAAAAACAGTGAAAGTAAAAATAGTATTGAAGGATACCGTTGAAGGTCTAGGTATGGTTGGCGATATAGTTGATGTTGCCCCCGGCTATGCACGGAATTTTATCCTTCCTAATAAATTAGGATTAGAAGTCACTCCAGGTACTATGCAGGCGATTGAAGCAGCAAAGAAAAAGCGTGAAATTATTGAGGCTGAACGTAAGCTGACCCTTACTGAAATGGCGGGCAAACTCGCTGGTCTTGAAATCAATATCGCTGAAAAAGTTGCTCAAGGTGGTTCCTTGTATGGTTCAGTGAATGCCGCTTCTGTTGTAAAGGCGTTGTTTGAACAGAATATTGAGATTACAGAAAAGATGGTTATTCTACCAGAGCAAAATATCAAAGCTGTTGGTGAGTATGCAATCTCTTTTAATCTTCATGCTGATGTTGAAAATCCGGAATGTAAGCTTATCGTCGAAGCCTTGGTAGAAGAGGGTGAAGATAGTGATGATGTCGAATATGAAGATGCTCCGGTTGCTGATGACACAGGTATTGAAGAAGATTAGTTGATGGATTTTGATGAAACGGAAATATCTAGTCGCGAGAAACGGATACCACACAATCTAGAAGCCGAGGCTAGTGTTCTTGGTAGTTTGTTGTTGTATCCGGAACGACTTGATATCATCCGTGGATTGATTTCTCCGGAAGATTTTTACTCTGAGCAGTATAAAGTTATATTTACTGCAATTGTTGATATGTCTGATGCTTCAGAGCCGATTGATGATTTAACCCTGAAAGAAACATTAGCTAAGCGTGAACAGCTTGATATAGCTGGAGGAGCAGTGATGCTTGCAGAGCTTGTTAGCTCTGTCCCTAATAGCTCTAACCTGACTTATTACTCACAAATTGTAAAAGAAAAATCTGTTTTAAGGAGACTCATCCTTGCATCAACAGAGATTTTAGAAGAAGCATATGCTGCTAATAAACCTGCAGAAAATGTTCTTGATTGGGCAGAACATCAAATTTATCAAGTTGCAGAGCAGGGTGCAGGAGCTGATGTCTCAAGCTTTAAAGAGGTTATTCGTTCTGCGATGGAGCAAATAGAGTTTCTTGCTGCTCAGGATGATAATGGACCAACGACCGGAGTTGCCACTGAATTCCATCAACTTGATCAAATGACAGGTGGGTTTCATGGCTCTGAGTTGATTATTATCGCTGGTAGACCTTCAATGGGAAAAAGTACTTTTGCCCTTAATATTTTATCTAATGTAGCAATAAAACAAGGTAAGCCGTGTGCTCTTTTCTCAATTGAAATGAGTAAAGAAAATATTGCTAGAAACATGATTTGCTCGTACGGTCGTTTTGCCGGGCACAATGTAAGGACAGGTAATCTTAGAGCCGAAGAGTGGGAGCGACTAGGAATGGTTGCCGGAGAGATGTCAAAGGCACCGTTATTTATTGATGATACAGCCGCGATAACCCTAGGGGAGCTTCGCGGAAAGTGTCGAAGAATGAAGCGTCAAGGAGGGCTTGAGTTGGTCGCAATTGACTATTTGCAACTAATGCAAGGACCAGGGCGTGGCAGGGAACAGAATAGACAACAGGAGATAAGTGAAATTAGTCGAGGACTTAAGGCTCTTGCACGAGAGTTGAATGTTCCGGTTATTGCTCTTTCACAACTAAACCGTGGAGTAGAAGACAGAGCTGATCACAAACCGATGCTTAGTGATTTGCGTGAAAGTGGTGCGATAGAGCAGGATGCTGACTTGGTTTGTTTGCTTCATCGCCCCTCTTATTACACACAAGACGAAGAAGACAAAACTGCGCAGGTTATTATTGCTAAACAAAGAAATGGTCCTACTGGGACTGTTGAGTTGATTTTCAGAAATGAACAAATGCGTTTTGAAAATAAAAGCACTCATGCTGACGAAGAGTATGTTTAGGTAGATTGTAAAATACAGGTTTGCGTTTTGTTAATTATTTTTATAAAATACTTGAAATAAAATTTAAGTATTTGTATAAATGTAAACTTGATTATGGGGAATTGATATCAATTAGGTAATTGGTGTCAATTTATTTAAAAAAAAACTTTTGAGAAATTCTTCTCATCGGTTAATAAATTCTGAGGTTGAGTATAAAAAGGGGACTTAAGTGTTTAATTTTCGTGCAATAGCAATTGTTGTTATTTCGTTTATTAGTGTATTTGCATTTTATACAGATAGAGTTTTTTCGGCAGAGAAAAATTTAACTGTCAAAGAAATTCTTGTCGTTGGTAATAAGTACGTTAAGAGTAGTGATATTAAGTATCATATGCGTACACGAATCAATACCCCTCTTGATCGAAAAGTCCTTGATGAGGATTTTAAGCGTTTATGGAAAATGGGTAATTTTTCTGACGTGCAGATTCTTGAAGAGAAGGTTGACAATGGGCTTCGCCTTAGAGTTGTGGTTAAGGAAAAAAGTCTAATTAGACGGGTTGCCTTTCGTGGGAATCGTCAAGTTTTAACAAAAAATATTAAAAAACTAATAAGTAGTGATATCGGGCAAAACTATGATCCAGGTGTTGCGAACAGAG
>CAMZKK010000050.1 GCA_947311175.1 uncultured Planctomycetota bacterium
AATTGTTATTGGGTCACCAATCATCACATATTTTTCCGCATCTTTTTTGTCCTTAGCTCCAATATCTATCCATAATTCGTGAATCTTTCCGGCACCACTAGACCGTTCTTTGGCAGTCATAAGATGAATTGGTTTTACCGCTATTACCCCTAGGATGTCGCCTTTGCGGGTATGGATGTTTACTCTTGAGCCTTGCAATAGTGGAACATTGATGCCCCCAACGGCAGCAAATGCGATATAACCGTTTTCATTTATATATGTTATCATCAACCCAATCTCATCGCAATGGCCGGTTATCATTACCTTTGGTGTTCCCTTTGGATTTAAGACGCCCCATGTATTTCCGTGAACATCTTCTTCAACCTTTTTTGTATGTTTTTTCATTTCTGCCTTAATAATTTTTCTTACCGGTTGTTCAAATCCACTTGGGCTTGGTTTTGATAAGATACTTTTCAAAAACTTTTTTGAGGTTGCGTTCATAGTATTTCCTTAAATAAGAAGACAAAAATAAATTTTGATAATTTTGATTTTATGATAATTATATTGAACCACTTAGTCAATCTTGACTTTGAGATTTTTTTTTGAAGTGTTGCCTTTTCATTATAGAATTGTTATTATTAATTGAGATCTAAATAGGAGTTATTGTGATTATAGGAAAAAAAATTACCAACCACATCGTTAGTTTTTTGGCTTTGACATTACTTGTCGTCTCTGGGTGTAGTAATTCAACAATTAGTTTTTCTGCAAGCACAGAATTAGGAGAGCAGGGCAGTGCCATCCGAATGGTTTCTATTAGCCAATATGCTGCAAAGAGCTCTAAAACCAAACTTTTGCCATTATCCAATTTTATTGCTCTTCCGCCCGCTGAAAAATATACATATTTTAAGGTTAGCCCTGAGCGAATAGTTTTTTCAGGTAAATTTTCAAACATTCAAGATATGCCGGTTGATTTTAGGAAAAAGACTAAAGGTATTAGCTTTTGGGCTCAGAATCAGATTCGAATGATAAAGAGAGATTGCATTCTGCTTACCGCGTATGACTACGAAGAAAAAATTACTGATATTGTAGAGAGGATTGAGGTAGAAGAAAGTCTAAAGCAGGCTGTTGATTTGCTTGTTGAAGCGATGGTAAGTACTCTTGAAAATGAATACGGAGATGACTATGACTTTGCGGATTTTGCAAATTATCTTCGAGAATTATTACCACCACTTAGTCAGCGAATATATCAAATCTACTGGGAATCGAAAAGGGTTGACACCCAAGGAAATGCAAGGATTGTTGATCAGTTTAATTCTTTAGATTATCGAATAAGAAAAGAAATTAGTAATTATGGTATTTCATTAGAGCCGTTTTGGCTTAAACATGGTCGCCAGCGCAACAAAAAGGTTGCATGGTCGTTTCTCGATAGTAAATTACGAGAATTGATTAAAACTAAAAAAGAAGGAGTTACTCCCTTTACCGCTAGTGTTTTCAAAGGCAAAGATAGCCAAATTAAGCTGTTATTTAAGTTTTTGCAAGAAATTCAAAAATCATTTGGATCTGTAGAAGAATTTATGAATCAACTTGAAATACCATTAATTGCCGGTGCATTTTCCGGAGTAAATGTTCCATTTACTTTCAATGGAAACAATCTTCAGTTTGCTGCGTCAGAACCATCCTTTAACTTTTTATTTAAAACCAAGGTTCCTGGTAAAGTAATTCAAACAAATGGGGTTCGTGATTTAAATGGCACTTTGGTTTGGAGATTTAAGGGTGAGGATGTAATGTTTACCGGCTACCGGATGTGGGCAAAGACTTTGCAGGTAAATCAAAACGCAATCAAGAGGCTTCATTTACGTGGCTTCCCTGGTTCCATTATTAACGTTGAAAGATTTTATGCAATAATGACTAATCGCAAAGGTGAACTCAACAAGGGCTTGACCGTACTACTTGCCACTGCTGTAGAAAATGAATCGCTTGATCCTATTCGGAACAAAGCAAATGGGGGTGATGATTTGGCACAGAAGTTACTTAAATTTTTAATGCGATATCGAAATAAGATTCAACCCAAAGAAAATATGAAGGAAACTGTCAAACCATCGACATCTACTAATAGAGAAATCACGAAGGATAGGTTCCAATCTGATGGGCCTGAGCTGGATTGATGTTTTAATACAAATAATTTACTACTTTTTATTATGACGGAGAATCAAAAATGGATTCATTTATCAAAGGGACAATTTTTAGCAGTTTGATATTCAGTGTTTTTATGTTTAACGCTATGGCAAATGCTGATTCAGGGGCAAATATTATAGAAACAGGAGCGACAAAAAAGGTTAAAAAATTGCCTAAAATTCTTGTGTTTGAAAAAAAGAAAAGTGAAGCAGCAAAAAAAATGGCTTTGATTATCTCTGAATTAAAAGATGAGTATAAGGAAGTTTTCGAGATAGAGGTTATCAATACAAAAAGATTTGTGAACCGAAGGATTGTTAAAAGATATAAAATTAAGTCAGAGCTTGTAATGGTTTTTCTGAATGCTAAGGGCAAAGAGTTGACTCGCCACGCTGGAGCATTATCGAAAAAAAGGATATTGAAGGTATGGGGAAAATTGGGTTATAAATTTACGGGTAAGAATACAGAAAAATTAAAAGTTAAAAATTAAAAGTTAAAAATGGTTGTGACGCTTTGCGTCGGGATGTTTTTCGCAGGGCGGGGATGGCAATTAACCCTAAATACTGGCTCTTTTGATGTCAATAAAAAAAGGGTTGCAACAGAAGTTGCAACCCTTTGGCTTGATAATCAATGTATAACCTTAAAGTGGGCTCACATTAGTTGCACATGGGCCTTTTTTGCCTTCACCTAATTCGAAGTTAACTTTTGCACCTTCGTCAAGTGTAGCAAATCCATCTACCTTGATTTCTGATGCGTGAACAAATAGATCGTCACCACCTTCATCTGGGCAAATAAATCCAAAACCTTTTTTATTATTAAACCATTTCACTGTACCTGTAGCCACTTTTCTCTCCTAATAATCCTAAAAAAACTCTAATAAATACTTACAGAATAATAATGCGAATGAAAGTTATGTCAAGACTAAATTTATAACTAAATAAAAAAAAAATAAAATAATTAAAAAAAAATCTTTTATTTGTTCGGCACTGGTAAGTTCTGTAATATATAGTTAGTGGTAAACGAGGAGCACGTAGC
>CAMZKK010000051.1 GCA_947311175.1 uncultured Planctomycetota bacterium
ATAAAAAAGTTGCTATTGTCGGCGGTGGTCCTGCTGGATTGACTTGTGCTTATTTTATTGCACAACGAGGTCACAAGGTAAAAATATTTGAAGCCCATCCAAAACTTGGTGGAATGTTACGTTGGGGTATTCCTGCATATCGTCTTCCTCGTGATGTCCTTGATGATGAAATAAATACCATTTTAGAGCTTGGAGTTGAGGTTGAATACAATAGTAAATTAGGAAAAGATTATACCCTTGATTCTCTCAAAGACGACGGCTATGAATCAATCTTCATTGGGGTTGGAGCAACTACCAGTCGCAGTATGAGAGTTGACGGTGAGAATAAAGAAGGCGTAATGTCCGGAACTAATTTCCTTCTTGAATATGGACTTGGCAAAGAATTTGATTTCACCGGTAAAAAGGTAGCAATAATTGGTGGTGGCAATACCGCAATCGACGCCTCAAGAACTTCTCTTCGTCTCGGTGCAGATGAAGTAACAATTATTTATCGTCGAACTAAGGCAGAAATGCCGGCAGAAGATTTTGAAATTACTGATGCAGAAGAAGAAGGTGTCAAGTTTAGTTTTCTTGCAGCTCCAACCAAAATCATTGGCGACAAGAAAGTTGAAGCAATTGAATTGATAAAGATGGAACTTGGTGAACCTGATGACAGTGGAAGAAGAAGACCGGTTACGGTTGAAGGTAGTGAAGAAGAATTAAAGGTTGATTTTGTTATTGCTGCAATTGGGCAAGTTCCTGAGCTTGATTGCATCGAGCATACAACAATTGAAAAAACAGCGTGGAATTCAATTGCCGTTAATGAAAAAAGTTTAGTTACAAATATTGAAGGCGTATTTGCGGGTGGTGACTGCGTTAATGGTGCAGCAACAGTTGTTGAGGCAGTAGCACATGGTAGAGAAGCGGCTCATTCAATCAATGAATATCTTTATGGTCGAAAGATTGAAAGACAAGATAATATTTTCAATATTGCGAAGGGTGACTGGAAACATCTCAATCAAGCAGAT
This sequence comes from uncultured Planctomycetota bacterium, assembly GCA_947311175.1. GTDB lineage: Bacteria > Planctomycetota > SZUA-567 > SZUA-567 > JAFGNG01 > CAMZKK01. The sequence continues at coordinate 1,008 of CAMZKK010000051.1, forward strand.
TTTGAACATTTCTTGGAAGTGCCAAGACAACATATGGCATGTATGGATATTGCTGAACGGATTGTAGGGTTTAAAGAAATTGAAAAAATGTTTAATAACAAACAAGCAGAAGAAGAGGCAGAAAGATGTCTCGGTTGTGGTTGTGCCGAAGTTGACAATTGTACTCTAAGAAGCCATACCGATGGTCATGAAATAAATACCGAGCGTTTTAGTGGCGATAAACGACAAGAAAAACCGGACGATCGTCATCCGCTTATTAAAATGGAAATGCAAAAATGTATCATGTGTGGGAGCTGTGTGAGGATATGTGACGAAGTTCACAATGTAAGAGCTATTGGTTTTACCGGTCGAGGATTTAGTGCCAGAGTAAAACCTGCATTTGGTGAAGCACTAATTGATACCAACTGCATAAGCTGTGGAGCATGTATTGATGCTTGTCCTACCGGAGCGTTTACTGAAAAAATCAAGGGAGCACCATTTAAAGTAACCCAGATTGATTCGGTTTGCACCGGTTGTAGTGTTGGCTGCATTATGGATAATAACATTAGTGAAAGTGGCGACCTAATTTCAATTCAACCAAAGGTCGAACGAGTGGGACCTAATCGAGGACAATTTTGTATTCGAGGTCATTTTGGTCTTCACGCTTGGAAACAAACAAAGCAAATTGCCTCGCCGATGATTAGACGCAACAATGAGTTAGTAGAAGTGTCCCTTGATGAAGCAATTGCAGAGGCAAAAAAACTTCTCGGCAATTCACCAATAGTAACGGTATCAGAGCATACTACGATTGAAGAAATGAGATTGGCAAAATCTATTGGTGCAAATTATGGGTGCTTAGATAAAGTAGCTGAAGAAGATGCATTCGCCGGCATTGAAGATGTTACCGGCAACAAGGTATCACCTTTAACCGCAAATGATATTTTGGCATCAGATTGTATTTTGTTGATAGAAGCAGATCCAATCAAAAAAAACCATGTTGCCGGACTGCAAGTGCGAGAAGCGCAAAAGCGTGGTGCAAAGGTTATTGCATTATCCTCTACTGGTGTAAGTTTTGGCGATGGTCAAAAACTTGATGCCAAGACAGGTCAAGTGCCAACTGTTGTCGCCGCTCTTATTAATCAAGTTGCTGGTAAGGCAACTTCATCAATGTTTTGTGCAGAAGAAATTAGTAAAATCGCAGATGGTTTCAATGTAGATTTATCTAAGGTTTCTGCACAAAGTGGGATTGATGTTGCTGAAATCGAAAAATGCGGAGAAGCCCTCAGGTCGGCAAAGAATCCAATTGTTATTATTGAATCAAGAACTGTTGGTAAAATCATTGCATCTCTTTCTGCAACCCTTGCCGGAGTATTATCGGCTAAGGATAAACTTCCTTTAATTGTGATGAGAAGTGCTGCAAATAGTAATGGCTTGTCACAATTGAAAATTGAAGGAATTGACAATCCTGCAATAGACGGAAAGGCACTTCTTGCAGTTAGAGAAAATCCGATAGCCTTTGGCATTAAAGGGCATACCGCATTAGTCGTTGCAGATTCAATAATGAGCGAAAGTGCAGAATCAGCAGATGTAGTAATTCCTCTACCTTCACTCTATGAATTGCAAGGGACTCTCTTTGCTACTGGCGGATCAGAGGCAAGATTGAATGGTAAAGAAAATTCTCCGTTCCAGGAAAATTTAAAAACATTAACAGATGCTTTTGGTGGTGATTCGATAAGTGAATTATCTAATAATAAAACATCTCTTAATGTTCTGATTCCGGATGATTTATACTTAACAGAAGAACCAAAGCCTATCTCACCACGAGCAGATTCGTTCACTAGAGAGTTTGGGCAATGGAAAAAAGTTAATAACTTAAAATAATTTAAACTATTTCAGAGATGTGGTCTATGCCATATCTCTGAAATAAATTTGCAAAGTAATCAAAAAAAATGACAAATCAAAACTACCGAGTAACCACTAAGGGATTAGTAATTCATAATTTTCTCCCAATAACCGAACATCTGCTTTCTCAAATAGGAGATACAGAGGTATGCTCATATATGGATTTTGATTATATTTTGGAGGTCAATAATCACGAGTTAATGCAATTTTGTGTAAAGCCCTTAGATTACAGCCGTATTGATGTAGCGAGAAATATTGTTAAAATAAAATCAAGGAAGAATGGCGGGGTGGCAGTATTTTGTGATTGCGGAAAAAGGGCAAAAAAAGGCAAATTATGCGAGCATGCCTTTGGTCTGTTTTGCTTTATCTATTTTAGCGGAAGAAAAGACTACCTTCGCTACTTAACCCCAACAGCCAAAAAAGAAATTCAATCAGAAATTGCCAAAGACAACGAGATTGAAATTGAAATGGTTGAAAAATATATTGATTACGAAATAACTCGTGAAGGGATTTCTGCTTTTCTTAAAAAGTCAGCAGAGGGCTTGATTTTCGATTCTAAATGGAATCAGGGTGAAATTACCGAAATGGTTGACAGTATCAAAATGAACAACATGCCAAATAGGTTTATTCCTGCCTTGATTCAAGATGAAGATATAGGGTTTTCAATTATCTTAAATCTTCGAGAATGGAATGAAATGATAGTTCATCCTTTGACTGCAAAGATGAATAAAAAACATACGGCTTTGTCTAGTAAATTTAAGATTTATCATCCTCGTTACGGTGAGTCTTATCTACCTTACGAATACGAAAATCATTATCCCGAATTATTTTATTATTTGGAAAAGTTTAAGGTCAGAACAGATTCTTGGTCAAATTTAGAGGTCAATATCAGCGATACATTTTTGATGCTGAAAAAAATATTTGCGTTAAGCAAATCGTTGCCTTTTCCGATTTATCAATTAACCGGTAAAGAAGGGTTGGGGAAAATCCCTCGCAACGACATCACTAAAATAAAATTATCGTCAGAAAGAGTGGCTGTTAAATTTAAGGTAACCCAAAAAGATGAGCTTTATTGCCTTTTTCCTATCTTGATGATTAATGAAAAAGAAATTGTTTTGAATAATGAAAACACTCAGGCTATTTATATAAATCGTTATTTAATAAAACATAATAATACCCTTCATCTGTTCAAAGATATCCGGCAACAGGAAGCAATGGCGTCTCTTCCTTCTGCTGGAAAAATAATGGTTACTGAACATAATTGGAAAAATTTATATTCTGAAATTATTGTTCCGCTGATGCAATTTCACGAAGTTGACCTCAGTGAGATACAGGAAAAAAACATCACTAAGACAGTAAGACTATTGCAGCGGCAAATCTTTCTTCAAGAGCAGGATGGATATGTTGTTTTCGTTCCAAAGGTTTTATATGAAGATAATGTGACGATTGAATTACTAAGTAGGGTGGCAATAAAAGATAGCAACGATGGGTTGATTGCGATTGAAAGAGATATTGAATTGGAGAATAATTTTATTGACCTCATTGAAGCCCTTCATCCTGATTTTGCAGAACAGCGTGAACTCGGAGTTTATTATCTTGAATTTGGAAAGATGTTGAAAGGGCATTGGTTTTTAACAGCCTTTGAAGAATTGAGAGCACACGGAATAAAAATTTTAGGGGCGAATAATCTCACTCGTTTCAAATATTCTACCCATACCGCAAGCGTGTCAACAGGAGTGTCGTCGGGAGAAGATTGGTTTGACATTGACATTCAGGTATCATTTGGAGATTACACTCTTTCAATCTCAAACTTGAAAAAAATGGCAAAAGAAAATAATAGATATGTGGAATTAAGTGACGGTTCAATTGGAATTTTACCAAAGGAATGGTTAGATAAGCTTCAGCGAATGTTTAAATATTCTGATTCTGCTACCAAAGATGGAATAAAGATTTCAAAAATGAAGTTCTCATTGATTGACGAACTTTTTGAAGAATTAGATGAAGAAAAACTAATCGAAGAGATTGCACAGAAAAAACAGAAGTTATTGTCATTTAAAAAGATTTCAGATATTGATGTTCCTAAACAGATAAAAGGAGATTTGCGGATATATCAAAAAGAGGGTCTAAACTGGCTTAATTTTCTTGACGAAAACAACTGGGGTGGAATTTTAGCAGACGATATGGGGTTGGGAAAAACCATCCAAATTTTGTCATTCTTGCAAAGAAAAATAAATGAAAAGCCAGAATCTACTCATTTGATTGTGATGCCAACAACCCTAATCTTTAACTGGGAAAATGAAATCAAAAAATTTACAGAAGACATAAAGGTTGATTTTCATATTGGAACTGAGCGAGCAAAGAAAACCACTAAGTTTAATAAATTCAACATCATCATAACCACTTATGGCGTTTTATTGAGAGATATTGATATCCTTAAAAACTTTAGATTTGGATATGTTGTTCTCGATGAATCACAAGCAATAAAAAACCCTCATTCAAAACGTTATAAATCGGCAATGCTGTTAAATGCCGATAACAAAATTGCCCTTACCGGCACTCCTATTGAAAACAATACCTTTGACTTGTATGCTCAAATGAATTTTGTAAATCCCGGACTTTTGGGCTCACAGTTATCCTTTAAAGAAGATTATTCGTTGCCAATCGATAGAGATAGGGATGAACACGCAGCAAGAGATCTTCATAAAATGATTAAACCGTTTTTGTTGAGAAGAACAAAAGAACAGGTCGCTCAAGATTTACCGGAGAAAATAGAAGACATTCTTTATTGTGAGATGGAGGGTGAACAGCTAAAGGTCTATGAAGCTTTTAGAAATAAATATCGAGATTTTCTGTTAGGTAAATTTGAAGAAGATGGTTTAAATAAAAGTAAAATTCATGTCTTGGAAGGACTAACCAAGCTTAGGCAAATTTGTGATTCTCCGCGTTTGTTGCCAGGCGATGAGGTTTATACTGATGAATCGGCAAAAATAAAAACTCTGCTAAATCACATTGAAGAAAAAACCAATAATCATAAGATTTTAATTTTTTCACAATTCGTAAAGATGTTAGAGCTAGTAAAAGAAGAACTGTTGCGAAGAGGAATAATGTTTGAGTATTTAGATGGTAAGAGAACAGGTCGTCAACGGAAAGAAAGTGTAAACAATTTTCAAGAAAATGATAGGGTTCGAGTATTTTTAATAAGCTTGAAAGCTGGTGGCACCGGAATAAATCTTACTGCCGCAGATTATGTTTATCTCTTAGATCCATGGTGGAACCCTGCTGTTGAAAACCAGGCAATTGATAGAACTCATAGAATTGGACAAGACAAAAATGTAATCGCCTATCGAATGATTTGTAAAAATACTATTGAAGAAAAGATTATGAATATAAAAAGCAGAAAGAAAAAAATTGCCTCTGATATCATTCAAACCGAAGAAAACATTCTAAAGACATTATCCAAAGACGACATTATGAATTTGTTTAAATAACTTTAAATTCCAGTTACAAAATTTAAGTTGACTGTCGATCTAAGGCACGATATTGAATTGCTTCACTAAGATGCTCTGGTTTAATGTTGTCATCGCCTTCAATATCGGCAATGGTCTTTGCTACTTTTAAGATTCGTGAATGGGCTCTTGCGGAAAATCCTAACTCGCTTACGGCTGCTTTTAATAAAAGCTCACAGTTCTCGTCAAGTTTGCAAAATTGTTTAATTTCCTTTGCCGTCATTTCTGAATTTACCGGACTTGCTTTTTCTGTAAATCGAGCTTCTTGTCTACTTCTGGCAAATTCAACTTGTTTTTTCATCTCTGCACTAGATAACCCTTTTTTGTCAGCTCGAAGTTCGTCATAAGAAAGGGTCGGCACTTCAACATGGATATCAATTCTATCCATCAATGGACCGCTAATTTGTCTACATAATTTGAAATTTGTTTTGGTGTGCATTTACAGATTTTTTTTGAATCTCCCATTCTTCCGCAAGGACACATATTTTGACTTAGAACCAACATTATTCGTGCCGGGTAATTGGCACTACCAGCCGCTCTACTTATGGTGATGATGCCAGATTCAAGAGGTTGACGTAAGGTCTCTAAAATATTGCGAGAAAATTCCGGAGCTTCATCAAGAAAAAGAACGCCATTGTGAGCAAGACTAATTTCCCCTGGCCTTGGATTTGTTCCACCACCAATTAACCCAGGGGCACTAATTGAATGATGAGGACTTCTAAACGGGCGTTTTTTCAACAACCCCTGTCCTGCATCAAGCTCACCTGAGATGGAAAAAATCTTGGTTGTTTCAAGAGACTCTTCTAAGGAAAGCTCTGGTAGGATTGAAGGAATCCTTTTTGCACACATAGTCTTTCCACTGCCGGGGGAACCCATCATTATTATATTATGCATTCCGGCAGCAGCTACAGTCAATGCTCGTTTTAGACTTTCGTGACCATTAACATCAATGAAATCGAGTTGATTTATTGTGATATCATCCTCTTCAATTATACTTGTTGTATTATTTTTAAGTTGGAGCTTCCCATTAAAAAATCCCACAGCTTGAATTAAATTTTCAACCGCAATTATTTCGATTTCACTTTCAAGGACAATTGCTTCGTTGATATTTGCCTTAGGAATAACTAAACCTTTATAACCAAGTTGCTTCGCTGAGATTGCTGCTGCAATAACTCCTTTGACCGGTCTGACAGAACCATCAAGCGCCAGCTCTCCCATGACAAGATAGTTGTTGGTTTTCTCTGTTGAAAGCTGTTCGCTTGCAACTAATGTAGCTAATGCAATTGGCAAGTCATAGACTGAGCCCTCTTTTTTTAATTCTGCCGGAGCAAGGTTAACCACTATTTTCTGACTTGGAAATTGATATTTAGAATTCAAGATTGCCGACTTAACTCTATCTCTACTCTCTTGCACCGCCTTGTCCGGTAGTCCTACCATAATTAACCCCGGTAGCCCACGAGTAAGGTCAAGCTCTACCTCTACGACCTCTGCCGATATGCCCTTAATTGCTATTGATAATAATTTTGCAAGCATAGTTTTCCGACTTTCTTCTATGAATTTTATTATTTGAGTATTAATATAAGTATAGTTAAAATATACTTTTTTACAACTATGTTTTAAACTTACTTTTTTAACAGAATATAGAAAGAATTTTTAAAAAAAATGAAACTAATTTTAAAGAATGGCACTCTTATTGACGGTTTTACCTCCGAAAAACGTAAATGTTCAATAATTATTGACAATGGTATTATAGAGGATATAGCACCTGTCGAAACGGAAATAAGCGATGGTGAAATTATTGATATTTCAGGTAAAATAATTTGTCCGGGATTTGTTGATATTCACGCCCATGGTGACCTTGAACCACTAGTTACTCCAGATGCTGAAAGCAAAATACTCAATGGTGTAACAACTGAAGTCTGCGGAAATTGCGGCTCATCTCCTTTTCCCATAATTAATCATTGTCCGGGATACTTGCGAGAGAAAGCAGATAGTCTTGGTGTCGATATTAACTGGACAGATGCCAACGGTTTTTTTTCTGAAGTTCAAAAAAAGAAGTGCAGTATCAATCGTCTATTTTTGCTTGGGCATGGCAGAATGCGTTCAGCGGTGCGGGGGAATGGTAGTTCTAAATTTGGGAAAAAAGAAATCGAAGAGATGTGTGAAATAACTGAATCCGCAATGCAAGCAGGGGCTTGGGGTCTTTCAACCGGGCTTGCATATGTGCCAGGATTCAATGCTGAAACTGATGAGCTTATTGAATTATGTAAAGTTGTCGCATCTTATGATGGAATATACAGCACTCACCTTAGATCAGAAGGTGATAGTGTTATCGAAGCAGTAACCGAGGCATTGGAGATTTCAAGAAAAAGTGGAGTAAGGTTGCAGCTTTCTCATTTGAAAATTAGCAGAGAGACTAATTGGCATAAACTTGACAAACTTAAAAACTTGCTTTTTTCCGCCAGCAAAGAAGGGATAAATTTTGGAGCAGACTGGTATCCCTATCAGGCATGGAGTGCAAATCTCGATTCAATCCTTCCCGATTGGGTTTATGAAGGAGGAACGACAAAATTGCTTTCTCGACTGCGTGACCCTAAACTTAGAAAAAAATTGGCAAAATATGTCATAGATGCAACCAAAAGAGGAATGTCTTGGGATAAGGTTATTGTCGGCACCGTAACGATGGATGAACATCGAAGATTTCAAGGGCGGTCAATTGCTGAAATTGCCGAAGAATTATCATTAAGTCCGGAAGATACTTATTTTAACTTAATCTTGGCTGAAGGTGGAAGGGCTGACGGGTTGATTACAACTATGTCTAAAGATGTCCAGTACGAAATAATTTCGTGGCCATTTGTTAGCGTGTGTTCTGATGCCACTGCTAGATTGTTTGATGAGTATAGCAAAAAAAATCACTATCACCCTAGAACATTTGGCACAACTTCTCGATTTTTGAAATTGGTTAGAGAGGAAAATATTTTGCCACTTACTGAAGCAATCAAAAGGCTGACCTCTCTTCCTGCATCTCAGTTAGGTTTAAAAAATCGAGGAATAATAAAAAAAGGTATGGTTGCCGACATTGTAGTCTTTGATTTTGAAACGATAAAAGATACTGCCACCTTTGCCAATCCGGTTAGTAAACCAATGGGCATTAATTATGTTTTTGTCAATGGGGTAATGACTGTTAAAAATTCAGAATTGTGTGGTGCTTATTGTGGTAAACTATTACGAAAGAACTATGAAGCATAAGGTAATTTAATGACTGATTTTGAACCGACCCAACGCACCGCTCCACTGGCAGAAAGAATGCGACCAAAGACCTTAGATGAATTTATGGGGCAAAAACAATTGGTTGGAGAAGATAAATTATTGAATCGGGCAATTATTAGCGACAATCTATCAAGTATAATTTTTTGGGGACCTCCCGGAACTGGAAAAACAACTTTGGCAAGGATTATTGCCAAAACCACTAATCGTGAATTTATTTCTTTGAGTGCAGTTAATTCGGGAATAAAACAAGCACGAGAAATTATGGAGCAGGCTGAAAAAAACAGACAACAAGGTGGACAAGGAACTATTTTATTTGTTGATGAAATTCATCGCTTTAGTAAGTCACAACAAGATGCATTTTTGCCTTATGTAGAAAAGGGCTCCATTGTTTTAATTGGTGCGACCACCGAAAACCCTTCTTTTGAAATAATCAATGCTCTGCTTAGCAGGTGTCGAGTTCATATCTTGAAATCATTATCTAATGATGAAATTACTCAAATCTTTGAAAGAGCTCTTGATGATAAAGAACAAGGTCTTGCCCTATTCAACCCTGAACTTGAAGATGAAGCCAAAAAATTAATTATTAATCGAGCAAATGGGGACGCAAGAGCTGCCCTCAATACCTTAGAATTAGTGGTTATGACAACCGTCCCAGACGATGATGAAAATCGAAAAATTACGGTAAATACCGCAGCAGAGGCATTAGAAAGTGGAATCACGCTTTATGATAAGTCGGGAGAAGAGCATTATAATTTGATAAGTGCCTTTCATAAATCATTGCGAGGAAGTGATCCGCAGGCAGCAATCTATTGGCTAATGAGAATGTTATTTTGTGGCGAAAACCCAATGTATATCTTGCGAAGAATGGTTCGTTTTGCTAGTGAAGATATTGGACTTGCAGACCCGAACGCCTTGGCACAAGCAATCTCTGCCCGTGATGCCTACCATTTTCTTGGAGTTCCTGAGGCGGATTGTGCCTTGGCTCAATGTGTGTTATATCTTGCAACCGCACCTAAGAGCAACAAAGTTTATTTGGCAGTAAAGGCCGCTCGTGATATGGTAAGTAATTCTCGTCACGAACCGGTGCCAATGCACATAAGAAATGCTCCAACTAAACTCATGAAGGATGTCGGTTATAATAAGGGTTATCAATATGATCATGACAGTAAAAATAATTTTTCAGGACAAACATTTTTACCTGAATCTATCAACGGTAGTTGTTTTTATAAACCTGGACCATTTGGTTTTGAAAAAGACATCAAAAAACGAATAGATTACTGGAATAGATTAAGAAACAATAAACAATAAATCCTCCTTCCCATTTTCTAATAAAATAAGTATTGATGATTTGAAAAGAATGATTACTAACAAAGAATAACTTACTTGACTCCCATTGCCTCAAAAAGTAAAAAAAGTATAATTGTTGTTAGATTCTGATTCTTCTGCATAGTGGTAATTTATATATCATTCGTTATATAGAGTCCTTGCTGAAGTGAATCTGTTTTACCCGCCCTCGTCAACTTCCATATTTAGTATTTGAAATTCAAGATTATAAAAAGATAATAATCTGTAATGGTAATTTATACAGGACTATTATAAATGATAAATATTCATCTTTCAAAAATTGTTAATATGAATGATCCCTTAGCTGTATTGTCAGCAGTTAAGGATGCAATAAAAACAATTAACAAAGATTTTGATTTTACCAATCTTGATATTGTCTTTGCTGATATTAGGAATATGTATGCAGGAAAATATCCCGGATATAAAAAATGCAATATTGGCTACCATGATTTTCAACATACAACAGATGTATTTTTAGCAATGGCAAGGCTTATTAGCGGCGGTGCTCATGAGGGTTTAGATTTTTCGGAGCAGGAAATAATGTTAGGGCTTTTCTCATCATTATTTCATGATGTTGGCTATATACAGGCAGATACGGATAACATCGGCACTGGAGCAAAATTCACCAAAAATCATGTTGATAGAGGGGTTCTTTTTTTAAAATGTTATATGAAAAATTTAAAATATGATGAGTTGTCCATAAAAAAAGTGACTTGTATGTTGCAGTGCACCGACTTGGCGGTAAAAATTGATGATATTGATTTTCCTTGTCGTCGCACCGAGATTATGGCAAAAATGCTGGGAACTGCAGATTTGATAGGGCAAATGGGTGATAGGACATATTTAGAAAAATTATTATTTTTATTTTACGAATTCAATGAAGGGATTAATGGTGTATATAAAAACGAATTTGAATTGCTTGAAAAAACTGTAAATTTTAGTGAGTTTGCAATAAAAAGACTTAAGGATGATCTTGATAATACCCAGAGATTTGTTAAGACTCATTTTAAATTTAGATGGAATATGGATCACGACCCTTATGCTTTTGGTATGGAAAAGCATCTTAACTATCTGAAACATGTAATTATAAATCATAAAGATGATTATAAAAAATTCCTGCAAAGAGATGGGATGATAGATAAGCTAAATAAAATATACAAGGACAAGTGAGCCTAAATTTTGCAGTTAATGCGGAATTTAGTCTAAAGCATGTGCTTCTTTTTGCTGATTATCTCAAGTAAATAAGCGGGACATACTAGTGAGTTTGTATGTCCCGCGGTTTTATTCTTAAACCTAAATTCCGCAGTAGATATTCTTTATGGGTATACTGCGAAATTTAATTAAAAATGTTGCTTTTATTTTTTCTCCCGCATCACTACATA
>CAMZKK010000052.1 GCA_947311175.1 uncultured Planctomycetota bacterium
AATCTCACCATTAATAACAGCCATATCCATTATTATTTTGATTGTTCTATTGCGTAAGAAGGTAAATACAACGGTACCCGGAATAGCAACAATCAAAATAATAATGGATATGGCTGTTATTAATGGTGAGATTCTTGATAGATTTAGAGAAGAAGAATAAATCTTATAAATCATGAATCTTGGAGGTAAATAAATATGGCTTAAAAAGAAAAAAGCTCAACATCTGCACTTTTATCAGAAGAGGAAGATATGGATATGACGTCAATGATTGATGTTGTGTTCCTTTTGATTATTTTCTTTTTATGTGTTACAGAGCTTTCGGATGCATCAAAAGAAAAGATTACTCTTCCTCAAGTTAGAAAAGCGAGTGAAGATGTGTTTGAACCGGGAAGGCTGACTATTAATATCGTGGAAAATGGAGATGTCTTTATTCAGCATATTAAATTTAGTGATCAGGCTCTTAGGGCAAAACTTAAGGATGAAAAAGATATATCATGGGATCCTAATGAAAAGCTTCCCACTAGGGCGATTCTGATTAGGGTAGATGAAAAAACCCTATTTAAGGATGTAAAGACTGTAATGTATTTATGTACAGAACAACAATTATGGAAGATAGCATTTGCTGTTGATAATGGGTAAAGGAGAATAGAATGGCTCAAATAAAATCACAAATTGAAGAGGAAGCTGAAGGTTGTTTTACCTCGATGATTGATATAGTCTTTTTGTTATTGATATTTTTTATCTTGCAACCGTTTAAGCAACCTGACTATCGAATGCTTGCGTATCTACCAAAAGACGACGGTAGTGTAACATATCAGGAAAAAGAATTGACCCCCACCATAAATATCAGAGTTGGAGGCTCAAAAGATAAAGTTGCTTATACCATTGATGATGAGCCGGTAAATGGAAGTTATCTTGCAGCAAAGTTGCTTTCGGTTTCTGGTGGTGATATTGATACTCCGGTTACTATAACGGCTGCGTCTGGAATTTATTTTAAATATGTAATGAAAGTGCTGGATGAATGTTCAATTGTAGGAATGACTAAGGTCTCTTTTTCTTCAGGGAGTTAATTGTCATTAAGGTGTTTACATAAAAAACCGATTGGAATTTTATTTCAATCGGTTTTTTATGTAAATTTAAATTTAGCCTAAATTCAACAGTTGGAATCTAGAGTTAAAGCGGATGTGACCCTTGTGGGTTAAAATTAAAAATTGAGGATTTTAGGATGCTCTACGAACGATATTTGATGAGATGAAAATATAGACGATGCAAATTATCAAAATCCCCTTTAGCGAGAGCTAAAGCACCTTCATTGTTAGCTTTTAATTGTTCATTGTTAATTTTTAACTAAATCCAGTTTTAACTACGGAATTTGGTTAAACATATGGGATTCTTTGACTTTCGAGATTGACAATTTGCTGTGTTGTGTTAATCTACATTTAGAAATTAAATAATGGAGATATAAAAATGAGCCAACTATTTGTTGGAGCAGGAGATTCACTACAACCTATTAAATCGGTATCTCTTGAGAGTGAAGGATTGCAAGAAATTGCGTTAAAGATTAAATTACAGCCAAACTTTATGGGAGAGCCTTTGGTTGTGATTGCTGAGGCAATGGATTTTCCTCAGATATCCAAGAGTATTGATGACATTATTCTTGTCGCACTTGATGTTAATGGTAATATTGTTGTTATTGATTTGAATTGTGGCGTGACCGACAATAAAAAACCATTAACAGCTTTACGGTATGCTTCTTATATTGCAGGGCTTAGTGTTGATGAATTAGGTAAAATTGCTCGTTTTTTCTCGGCTCGTCCATCAAATCTTGGAATTAGTCGTCGTTGGCAAGATTCTAATGTAGAGATGAGTGATGAATCTGTTGAATTGTCGAGCTTGCTTGCAACCATTTTCGATCGTGATGCCGATGACTTCGCTGATAGCATTAATTCGGCTCAGAGAATAATTGTTGCTACCGAAGGTTTTGATTCTTTGATGGTGGATATGATAGATTGGATGTTTACTAATGGCTGTGATATAAAAGGTATCAAGTATCAAAAGTTTATGATTGGCGGACAAGAAATTTTTCATGCCCAACAGGTGGTGCCTGATGATGACCATTCTGTGGATAGCTCTGAAAATAAGAAACAAGGGCATCATACTGAAGCAGAAGAGCCATGGCGGACAAGGGGATTATCTTATTATAATGAGAGACTTTCTCCTGCAGTGGGAGCCAAGTTAGAAGAAATTTTGAATTTAATTAAATCTTCGGTTTTTGCTATTAACTGGGTGCAAAAATATTATTTTTTAGTCAGAGGTGAACGTCAGAATTTAAGGATTCGTGTGTATGATAAAAATAGAATTGATATTGGTTTTTTAAATACAACAAGCAGTAGTATTAATAGCAAAATGAGTAAGTATCAATTAGAAAATTATGAGGCTACTTTAATTGGGGGCTATGACCGAAGTCCTTTTGTTAGTATTACAAGTGATACAGAACTTGATGACCGATGGAAGCATATGTTGACAGATAGGTTGGATGGCAAAAGCTAAAAATAGGTATTTGGAATATAACATACCATGTCGCATAAATAATTAATACAACTATGGAGAAAAATAAAATATGTCTGCATCGACGTTGAAAAAAATCGATAATAAATTAGAGCAACTGTCTCCTGACGGAGTTAGATATAAGCTTCTCGTTGCTCTTCGGATGTTTAGAAGTTCTTGGGTTGAGTTAGGTCGTCTTCTTACAGAAGTAGCTTATGGTGGAGACTATAAGGATTGGGGGTATGATGATTTTGAGATATACTCAGCAAGAGAGCTCGGGCTGAAAAAACCAACCGTAAATAAACTTATGATTTCATATCGGTATATGCAGAAGAAAGAACCTGAGCGGCTTACTTCTCATGAGGATTGGGATGGCACTGGCGCTCCTCCGGAAGTACCTGATTATCAGACGGTTGAACTTTTGCATAAAGCTAATGAAAATGACAATATTGATAATGAACAAAAACAACGATTTCATCAGCTTGCCTTTGATGAGCATGCAGAAGAGGGGATTTTGCGTAAAGAAATTAGAGATGCAATAGTTACTGCAACTGATGGAAACATGAGTGAAGAGCGGGCAAGAAGCAGGGAACTCGGGGATATCAAAAGAACGTGTTATGTATTAAGAAAGAAATTGGCTGATAGTAGATGTGTGCCAATGGGATTACGAGAACGATTTGAGGTGTTGCTTTCGGAGATAGAAGCATTTGAATAAAGTACAGGTTGAATAATTTCAGAATGAAAGGTTTTTTTTGATGGATAAGAAAATATTAATAATTTGTGATGCTAAACATAAAACAATAGACAAAATGGCAGTAGTCGTTGCTAGTGGAGTTCGGGCTGGTGGAGCTGAGGCTGTGATTGAGAGTTGTGAAGCTGCTAGTGCAGGTGACTTTGAAAATTACGATGGAATTATTATTGGTTCACCAAGCTATTTTGCAGGACCAAGTGCTTGCATTAAGGGGCTTATTGATTCTACCTATCACCTCAAGGGTAAGTTAGAAGGAAAAGTTGGTGCCGCATTTACAACTAGCGAACATATTGGCGGTGGTAACGAGTTGACATTGCGGGCAATAACAGATAGCTTTTTTGTGCACGGAATGATTGTTCAAGGTGACCCAAAATCAGATCATTTTGGGGCAGTTGTTGTTACCGGTAGTAGTGATATTATGATTGATACCTCAGGCGAGTGTTATCGTCTTGGCAGAAGGGTTGCTGAGTTAGTTCTTAAATTGTCATAATCTTGTGACATAAGGCTAGAGGAAGTTATGCAAACAAAAGGTAGAGTTTTAGTTGTTGATGACGACCGAGATGTTAGAGGTTTTATCGGAGTGCTTTTGGCAAAAAATGGGTTTGAGCCTATTGTCGTATCTGATGGAGCTACTGGACTTGATATCCTTGAAAAAAATAACGATATAATACTTGTCTTATTAGATCTTATGATGCCGGTTATGGATGGATTGTCAGTTCTTAAAAAGATAACCCAAAAAGAAGAACATCCTCCTGTGTTAATGATTACCGCAAGAAGTGATTCAGATGATGTAGTTGCGTCGATTAGTGCCGGTGCTTCGGATTATATTGTCAAACCGGTAAATATGTTTAGTCTTAACAATAAAATAGATACCATAATTTGTAAGAAAAACAATTTAATCGAAAAAATCAAAAAAAAAGAAGAAAGGTCTTAACTTTAAAGCAACGATGCAGTTGATGGTTAAAAACATCTATGCTACAGGTTGTCTTTTGACAGCCAGCTTTTCTCTTGAGATTGGAACAATAATAAATATAAACTGTTTAGAAATGAATACATCTTTGGAATTAAAAAGAGATAATGTGTTCTATCTCAAGGTCGTTGAGTGTGTTGGCAGTAATAATTTATTTGATATTAATTGTGAATTCGTAGGGTTGTCTTCTAAAGTGACAACACTGATTAAGGATGCAATTGCTACTGGAAAATTGCTGAGGTAAAA
>CAMZKK010000053.1 GCA_947311175.1 uncultured Planctomycetota bacterium
CTGCCATAATACTCTTTGCCAAAGCAGCCGTATCTGCAGGAGTTAAATCTTCTTTACCTAAACTTCTTAATTTTCCTCGAATTCTAAGCTTAGGTGGAGCGCCAACCCTAATGTGTAAATCACTTGCGCCATTACTGACTGTACTGGCAAGTAGTTTATCCATATCCATAAGTATATACCTTTTACCGAGAGCAATATAAGTGTGATTTATTATCTTACTAATAAAAAGATTATAGTATTCTCAATAAAACTAACAATAAAAAAAACTATATTTTTATCCTCGGTAAATCAACTTGCAATTATTTACATCTATTGTAATATTTTAATCTTATTAATAAATAAACAAGCAAAGGTACAGATAAAAATGAGCAAAAAGCATGGAACACCAATCGGCAAGATTAGAAACATCGGGATAATCGCTCACATTGATGCCGGAAAAACTACCGTAACTGAAAGAATTTTATTTTACTCAGGAAAAGAACATCGGATGGGTGAAGTTCACGATGGCACCGCAGTAATGGACTATCTAGAAGAAGAAAGAGACCGCGGAATAACCATCACCGCAGCAGCAACCACCCTACAATGGAAAGATAATATTCTTCACTTGATTGACACCCCAGGGCATGTTGATTTTACAGCTGAGGTTGAAAGGTCATTATACGTTCTCGATGGAGCGGTTGTCGTTTTTTGTGGAGTTGCCGGAGTTGAGGCGCAAAGCGAAACCGTCTGGCGACAAGCAGACCGTTATGAAGTACCACGGATTGCCTTTATCAACAAACTTGATCGCACTGGAGCTGATTTTAATTCTGCAGTAAAAAGCATGACCGAACGCCTTGACGCAAATCCTCTACCTCTACGAATTCCTGTTGGATTAGAAGACAACCATCAAGGAGTTATTGATCTGATAACAATGAAATTTTTAACCTTCCCTGAAGAAGAAATTGGTGCAAAAATAGTGGAGCTTGAGATACCTGAAGACTATCAAGAAGATGCGGAATTAGAAAGAATGCATCTCGTCGAAGTTGTCGCTGAAGCAAATGATGAATTAATGGAAAAATTTTTGACAGATGACGAGCTATCAGAAGAAGACATCATTACCGGAATAAGAGAACTAACGATTGCTCGTAAAATAACTCCCGTCTTATGCGGAACCGCACTCAAGCACAAGGGGATTCAACCACTCCTCGATGCGATTTGTGCATACTTGCCATCACCAAAAGATGTGCCACCAGTAAAAGGCATTGTCCCTAAAACAGGAAAAGAAGAGGAACGCAATCCAACAAGCAAAGACCCATTCTGTGCCTTAGCATTCAAACTTCAAGCCGACCCACACGGAGACTTGATATTTTTAAGAATCTACTCCGGCGAGATAAAAGAAGGTGACAAGATTATGATTGCCGAAAGTGGCAAAAAGGAAAGAGCCACTAGCATTTGGAGAATGCATGCCGAACAACGCACTCGTGAAGCAAAGGCAGGGCCGGGAGATATTATTGCGGTTGTAGGCCTAAAGTTTACCAAAACCGGAGATACCCTAACATCCTTTGACCACCCCTTAATCCTAGAGGAAGCAGTATTTCCGGAAACCGTCATTTCAATGGCAATGGAGCCACGCACCAATGATGATAAAGATAAATTAATGGAGGCTCTTGCCAGGCTTGAACGTGAAGACCCCACCTTTAAACATAAAATAGATGACGAAACCGGGCAATTAATTATTTCGGGAATGGGTGAACTTCATCTTGAAATAATCAGAAATAGAATCACCAGAGACTTCAAGGTGCAAGCGAATATTGGAGATCCGAGAGTAACCTATCGAGAAACTGCAGGCTCTCTCAGTATAGGAGAAGCAACTTTTGAACAGCAGCTCGGCGGTCAAAATCAATATGCAAAAATCAAAGTTCAAGTTGAATATGCAAAAGAACTTCTTCATAACGAAACAATTAATAATATCCCAACCGACACCATACCGTCTCTATACATTGACGCAACAAAAGAAGGCATAAACAGTAGCCTTATGTCGGGTCCATTAGGGGGATACCAGGTAATCTACACCAAAGTAACAATTTTGGATGTAAAAATCAGGGAAAACGAATCCACAGAATTAGCATTTACCGCCGCAAGCGATATGGCTGTGCGAGAAGCAATGAATAATAGTGATGCAAATTTAATGGAACCAATCATGAATGTAGAGGTGACGACCCCTGAAGAATTTGTTGGTAATATAATTAACGACCTAAATAGTCGGCGTGCCGAAGTTGGACAAGTTGAAACACGTGGCAACTTAATGGTTGTTCATGCAAAATCGCCACTTGCTGAAATGTTTGGTTATGCAACGGTAACGCGAAGTTTATCACAAGGAAGAGCAACCTATTCGATGGAACCTTGCGCCTATGCCGTAGTGCCAAAGGCACGTGCAAATAAAATTCTTGGTTATTAGGAATCTTAACAATGAAGATTAATGCTGATGCTGAATATAAAAACAAAAAGGTAGTCATTACCGGAGGGTTGGGATTTATCGGGTCAAACCTCGCCCGCAAGCTGGTTTCACTCGGAGCAAAAGTCACCATAATTGATAGCCTCATTCCTGAATATGGTGGCAACCTTTATAATGTATCCGACATCAAAGACAAAGTTAATATAAATATCAGCGATGTTAGAGATGAATTTAGCATGCACTATCTCATCAAGGGACAAGATTATCTATTTAATTTAGCCGGACAAACCAGCCACATGGATTCAATGTCTGACCCCTATACCGACCTTGACATCAATGCCAAGGCACAACTCTCGATTCTTGAATCATGCCGAAAATGGAATAAAGACATCAAAATAATTTTTGCTAGCACAAGACAAATTTATGGCAAACCAGACTACTTGCCGGTAGACGAGAAGCACCCTCTTCGTCCGGTTGATGTCAATGGCATCAACAAGGTAAGCGGAGAAAATTATCACATCCTTTACAACAATGTCTATGACATTCGTGCTTGTGCCTTGAGGCTAACCAACACCTACGGACCTGGAATGAGAATAAAAGATGCGAGGCAGACTTTTCTTGGAATCTGGATAAAGCTACTTTGTGAAGGAAAAAACTTTGAGGTTTGGGGAGGAAAGCAATTGAGAGATTTCAATTATGTATCAGACACCGTTGACGCATTTTTATTGGCAGCAAAAGATGAAAACGCAAATGGAAAAATTTTCAATCTTGGTTCAAGCGAAATAATAAATCTACAAGAACTAGCAAATATGATGGTGGAAGCAAATGGATGCGGAAATTTTTTACTCAAAGATTTTCCTGCAGAACGTAAAAAGATTGATATTGGTGACTACTACAGCGACTACCAACTTATTGCAAATACTTTAGGATGGCAACCCAAAACCAATCTTCTCGATGGACTCAAGGCAAGCATCAACTATTACAAAAAAAACATCAAACATTATTATTAAAAAAATATTTCAACAATTTTGAAAGGGATATTTTATGCGTATTTCAGAGCACGCTGACCATAGCCAAGAAATTGTCGGAGTGCGAGCAGAAGATATTCATAAATGGATAGATGGTTTTTTTGATAGTGAAGGATTCGACACAATGCTCAAAATTGGTCGAGATCCAAATTTCAATCCATACGAACACAGAAAGTATCGTCATTGCATAGAGGCACTTGATGAAGCCTATCAAGAGTTTGAAGAAAAGTATTCTCGAAGCGAAATCAAGGATGTCTTTGAATGTCACATAAAAGATGACTACGATGGCTATCTGCCAAAGCGAAGTGATTTTGAAAATGGAACTTTTACCGAAAAATATCACGAAGACGAACATTATGATGACGGTGAAATAATCCTCAGCAATGAAGAATTATCTGAATACTTTAAAGGCAAATACGGCTCTCGCAATAAACCTTTTTCCAAAATACTCTACTCTGGGTTTAATCTTAGAATACTTTTACCAACAGTAATGGCTACGGCTTTATTCATCATCTCAATTTTTGCAATAGTCATCCCGGATTTTAGAGAAAATATGATGACAGAAAAAAAGAAAACGATTAAAGAACTTGTTGCTACTGCTGGGAGCGTTATTAGATTTTATACCGAGAAAGTTAAGACTGGAGACCTAACCACCAATCAAGCTCAAATAAAAGCAATTACAGAAATCAAAAAAATGCGTTACGGAAACGAAAATAAAGATTATTTTTGGATTACCGATATGACCCCGACCATGATTATGCATCCATATCGACCAGACCTAAACGGCAAAGACCTTTCTAACTATCGAGATTCTTCAAGTCGTAGCGGCAAAAAACTCTTTGTAGAGTTTGTAAATATTGTAAAAAAACAAAACGAAGGATATGTCAAATATTCATGGCAATGGAAAGACAACAAAAACAGAACCGAGCTAAAATTATCATACGTAAAAGGGTTTTCTGAATGGGGATGGATTGTCGGTACAGGAATCTATATCCACGATGTTGAAAAAGAGATTGCGAGACTTAACAAAAAACTTTTTTTTGTTTTCATTATCATCTCAATATGCTTGACGCTAATATCAATAAGCGTTGTGATGTACAGCAAGCGAATTGAAAACAATCGAATTCAAGCCGAAGCTGGACTTCGAGAGGTAAAAAACCGCTACCGTGCCTTAGTTGAAGCATCCAATGAGGGATATATTTTAGAAATCGACAATCAAATAACCTATGCGAATCATACATTAAAAATGATGCTGGGCTTTAATGATGAAGAACTTAGTAAGCTAAAGATTTGGGAACTCCTTCAACAACCCACCAGCGAAACAAATAATCTTCAAAATATGCTGATGAGAAAAACACAATTAAAAGATTTTGAAACAAGGGCAAAAACCAAAGATGGAGAGTTAATCAATGTTATTATTGGTGTATCTAAAATATTTTTTTCTAACAAAGGCGACCATGTTATTTCTTTTCGACCAATCAAGAGAAATAAAATTAGCTCTAAGTTTGAACTTTATTCAAATAGAGCAGACAACGCAATCCTAGAAACTGCTGATATTCTCAAGGAAATAACCAACAGCACAGATATGGCGAAAATCATTCAAACACTAAATAAATCATCTAGGTTAATTCGCCAAATAACAGAACGTGGTGCACGTCCGGAAATACTTCGCAGTACCGTCGGTGCAATTTTTGATATTGTCACGAAAAAAACGATTGGGTTTTCCTTGAAAGAAATTGGTAAAGCACCAGTCCCTTTTGCTTTTATCTCATTAGGAAGCAATGCAAGGCATGAAATGACAATGTTCTCAGACCAAGACAATGCCATAATCTTTGAGGATTCAACCGTTGAAAACAAAGATGAAACAAAAAAATATTTCATAAAGCTCGCTCACAGCATTTGCTCAAAACTAAACGAGGCAGGTTATCCGTATTGCTCAGGTGGAATAATGGCAGTTAACCCCAAATGGTGCTGTCCGCTATCTGAATGGACGAATAATTTCAAATTTTGGATTAATGAAATTACACCACAATCAATTTTAGATATTCATGTTTTTTATGATATGCATTGTATGTATGGCAAATATGAGCTGGTTGACAATCTTCGTGCATATATCCACCGTCTTATTCAAAATAACCAATTAAGCATCAAGCACTTTGCTCGCAGTTGTCTTTCATACAAAGCACCGTTAGACCTTCGGGGGAATATCAGGGTTGAAAACAACGACGGAGTCCAAACCCTAGGAATTAAGGACTGCCTAAAGCCAATTGAATCTTTCGCTCGAACATATGCCCTGCAACACAGTCTTGCGGAAATATCAACCACCGCTCGGCTATTTAAACTACAAGAAATAAATCTACTTACAAAATCAGAATTAGATGAGACCATATACATCTTTGATTATCTATGGAACTTAAGATTTTATAACCAACTCCAATCTCATGAGGACCTAAAAAAGGTAAGCAACGATATTGAAACAAAAAAATTAACAGAAATCGAACGGCAAAATTTAACAAATGTCCTAACAAGAATATCAATTCTCCAAGAAAAAATGAGTGAGGATTTTTTAGGAATTTCTCTATTTATGGCAAGAGCACAAGAGTAAAGCTAATTATTAATTATTAATTATTAATTCCAACCTCGGAATTTAGAATTGTCTTATTATTTGTTTTTATTTACCAACATGCAGGTCTCGGCAATTCGTTTTCCTAAGTTTTGACATATATTATATCCTGCTTCATCATCGAAATCCCCATTACCTGCTCTACTCCAGACGGTTCCGCCGAAATGTGCAGTATCACATCCATCACTAACGATTATCATATCTTGAATAAGCATTGAGGCGTGAATTGCTTGAATTGTCAATTCCTGCCCACCATTTCTTGAACCTCCGGTTGCCAATGCACCTCCTATAATATTTTTAAGAATGAATCCATTTCTCCTAAGCACCACCATTCTGTCTATCAATGCCTTACACTGAGAAGTCATACTGCCTAAATAAACCGGGGATGCGATAATTATTCCTGATAAATCTTCACTCTTTAATTTTTCCATAATTTCAACAAAGTCATCTTTTTGACTACAACCAAAGTTTTTTTTGCAAAATCCACAATCAATGCAACCATTGATTTCTTTACCGGCGAGTTCAATTATTTCGGTTTCTATTTTTGGTTCTTTTTCATTGATACCCCTTATGGCTGACTCTAATGCCCGATATGTATTTCTTGATTTTTTGGGACTACAATTTATTCCAATAATTTTCATTACATCCTCCTTGCTATTAAAAAATCACACGACATATAATCGTCGCCAAAAATAGACACATAATCCAGCGAGACAAAAATTTGGAATCCAAAGAACAAATCCCCCGAAGTCTCCTCCCGCACGACACATTAAAAAGAAAATAAAGTATATTACCGCAATGGCAAAGCCTGACATAAAACGACCGGAGCGATCATCATTTTGAATTGACAG
>CAMZKK010000054.1 GCA_947311175.1 uncultured Planctomycetota bacterium
ACCTGTCATATATTCACAAGCATGATCACCAACACTTTCTACAACTACCGATGCCCCGCTATTTCTAATTGCGAAACGCTCTCCAGCAGTACCTGAAAAATATGCCTCACCTGAAGTTGCACCATATAAGGCAACATTACCGATAATTGAATTTTTACTTGCATCAAAGATACTTCCTTCCGGTGGCCTAATAATTATTTTACCACCGGAAAGCCCTTTTCCTACATAGTCGTTGCTATCACCAAACAGCTCAATGGTAATTCCCTTACTCAGAAAAGCACCGAGACTTTGTCCGGCAGAGCCGAAAAGGGAAAGAAAGATAGTGTCATTTGGTAGCCCGACATTTCCGTATTTTTTTGCAATCACCCCACTTAGCATTGTGCCAAAGGCACGGTTGACACTCTTTATTTTATTATTCAATCGAGTAGGGATTTTATTATCAATCGCTTGTTTAGCATCATTTATTATTTTTTGATCCAATACACAATCAATATGATGGTTTTGTGCTTCAACATTTTTAATTGCCTTACCCTCACTCTTAACTACGTGAAGGATAGAATCTAACTCAAGTTTTTTGGCTTTACTATGCCTTATTTCTTTGCGAGTTTGCAAATATTCTACCTTACCAATCATTTCATCAATTGTTCTAAAACCCAATTTTTCCATAATTTCACGCAAATCTTCAGCAAGTAAATAAAAATAATTTACCAAATAATCTGCCCTGCCCTTAAACCGCTTTCTTAATTCTGGACATTGAGTTGCAATCCCAACCGGACAGGTGTTTTTGTGGCAATTTCTATCCATAATACACCCCAAAACAACCATAGGAATAGTGGCAAATCCAAATTCTTCCGCACCAAGCAAGGCAGCAATCGCAACGTCTCTACCTGTTCTAATCTGCCCATCTACTTGAAGCCTAACTCTTCCTCGAAGGTTATTCAAAACCAATGCCTGTTGACTTTCAGATAATCCAATTTCCCATGGAATACCTGCACTTTTAAGACTACTCAACGGTGCCGCACCTGTACCACCTCCACTACCACTAATCAAAATTGCGTCGGCATGTCCCTTTGCAACCCCAGTTGCAATTGTCCCTACACCAACTTCAGAGACCAACTTAACATTGATTCGTGCAGTTGGATTGATACTTTTTAAATCAAAAATCAATTGAGCCAAATCCTCAATTGAATAAATATCATGATGTGGAGGCGGAGAGATTAAACCAATATTTGGGATTGAGTTACGAGTTCTGGCAATCTCTACATCAACCTTATATCCCGGTAAATGACCACCCTCACCTGGTTTTGCACTTTGAGCAATCTTAATCTGTAACTCTTTGGCATTTACCAAATATTCAGCAGTAACTCCGAAACGCCCGGAGGCAACTTGTTTAGTAGCACTTCCTCGATTATCACCATTTTCATCAATAGTAAACCTATCACGACTCTCGCCACCTTCCCCGCTATTTGACTTAGCACCAATTCTATTCATTGCAGTTGCAATTATTTCGTGTGCTTCAATACTGATTGAACCAAACGACATTGCACCTGTAACAAATCTTTTAACAATCTCTGAAGCCGATTCAACTTGCTCAAGAGAGATTGAATCAACATTTTTAAAATCAAAAAGGTCTCTAAGGTTTGTTGGCTTTTCTTCTTTAAAATTAATTTCCTCTGTGAATTTTTTAAATATATCTTTACTGTTTTCTCTCGTTGCCTGCTGTAAAAGGCGAATAGCCTTTGGATTCAAGGAATGACGCTCATTATTTTTCTCCAAAGAATTAATTCCATAGGCATTCGATTCATTTCTTTCTACCCCAGCCGAACAATAAGCAAAATTATGACGTAGCAATGTTTCTTTAGCAACATCTTCAATCCCAATTCCCCCAATCCTTGTTGGGGTATCTGTAAAATATTCATCAATAAATTCATTATTTAAGCCAATGGCTTCAAAGATTTGCGAGCCACGATAGCTTCTGAGGGTTGAAATTCCCATTTTTGCAAAAACCTTTAACAACCCCTTTTCAATCACCTTAATATATCGCTCAATTGAGTCCTGAATGGTTAAATCCCCAAGAATCCCACTATTTCTCATTCGGCGATGGTTTCCATCGCAAGATATGGATTTACTGCACTAACCCCATACCCCAGCAAAAGAGCAAAATGGGTTACATCTCTCGGCTCACCACTTTCAAGCAAGATACTTATCTTTGTTCGCTGTCCGGTATTAGTAAGGTGAAGATTTACAACCGACACCGCAAGTAGTGCCGGAACCGCTACCCTATCTGAGGAAACATTCTTATCGCTAAGAATAATTATTGAATACTCATCGGTTGAATATTTTTCTGCTTCAAGCCAAATTCTTTCCACAGCCAGCTTTAACCCTCCAACACCATCACTAGCATTAAAGGTAATATCAATTGTTATATTTTTAAATTTTTTAAGATCTGTTTTTCTAATCCGATTGAGATCTTCATTTGTTAAAATCGGAGTATTTAATTTTAACATCCTAACATGCTCAGGACCTTCATCTAATAAATCACCTTGTTGTCCAATATAAGTAGTCAAAGACATAACCAATTCTTCCCGAATAGAATCAATGGGCGGATTAGTTACTTGTGCAAATAGTTGTTTGAAATAGTCATACAACAACACCGGTCTATCGGATAACACTGCAAGTGGAGTATCATCCCCCATCGAGCCAATCGGCTCTTTGCCATCAAGAACCATAGGCAGCAAAATCTCATTGATATCTTCTTTTGTATAACCAAATAATTTTTGACATTCAGTTGTTCGAAAGACATCAGCAGTAATTGATGCTGTGCCATCAAATAAACCTCTCATCATAACCTTATTGGCATCTAACCAACGGCGATATGGTTTACTCCGACAGACTCTTGCCTTGACCGCATCATCATCAAGGAGTAGTCCTTTTTTTGTATCAACCTCCAAGATAACTCCGGGACTAAGCCTTCCTTTTTCCTTTATCTCTTCTGGCTTAAAATCAAGCATCCCTATTTCAGAGCCAAGGACAATCATTCCATCATTCGTCACAACATAACGTACAGGTCTTAATCCGTTTCTGTCAAGGATTGAAACTATCGAACTGCCATCACTCGCAATAACGGCTGCCGGTCCATCCCATGGAGGCATAAAGGTTGAGTGATATTCACAAAATGCACGGCGGTCTGCCCCCATAAAATACTTTTGTCCCCAAGCCTCAGGAATCATCATCATCATTGAATGAGCCAGAGTTCTACCACTTAAAGTCAACAATTCAAATACATTGTCAAGGCATGAGGAATCACTGCCATCTTCATCAATAATTGGAATTAGCTCATTAATCTCATCACCAAAAACTGATGATTTTAAAAAACTATATCGTGCCTTCATATTGTTTACATTTCCACGCAGGGTATTGATTTCACCATTGTGGGCAAGATATCTAAATGGTTGAGCCAATGACCAAGTTGGAAATGTATTGGTGCTATACCTTTGATGAACAATGGCTAAAGCACTCTTAAAGGATTTATCACAAAGGTCTTTATAAAATGGTGCCACCTGCTTTGCCAACATCATTCCTTTGTAAATGATGGTTCGACAAGAAAGACTCGAAATATAAAACCCACCATTATCATTTTCAATTTTGTTTATTTTGTTTTCAATCACTCTGCGAATGACATAAAGTTTTCGTTCAAATTTTAGTTTGTCGGTAAAATCTCCCTCAACAAAAAGCTGCATAACCACTGGTGCTGATGCCTTAGCGATAGTTCCTAATTTTAGATTATCAGTCTCAACAAGTCGCCACCCAAGGACATTACAACCTTTACTCGCAATAACTTTTTCGATTTCAGAACGGTATGATTTGTTTTTTGAATCATCACTAGGCATAAAAACCATGCCAACGGCATATAGTTTATTTTTAGGTAATTCAATACCTATTTTAGGACAAATTTTGGCAAAAAATTCTTTGGGTAACTGTAGTAAAATACCGGCGCCATCTCCGGTATTAGGGTCACTACCGACCGCACCTCTGTGCGTTAGATTATTTAATATTTTCAATCCATTTTCAATAATTTGATGAGACTTTGTGCCGTCAATATTTGCAACAAACGCAACCCCACAGGAATCTTTTTCATTTTTAGGATTGTAGAGCCCCTCTGCCTTAGGTAGTCCGTATGCCATGTTTTTCCCCGATTAATTTTGCAATATAGAGACGCAAAGCATTGCGTCTCTATATTGCTGTATGTGAAAAAATGAGTTATCGCATAAATAGCATTTCAGCATACGTAGGCAAAGGCCAAATTTCAGCATCAATAATTTTTTCCAATTCATCTGCTGAATTACGTAAATTTTCCATTACCGGAATCACTTTATCTCGATATGCAGAGGCTTGCTTGACTTCACTATCAATTGTTGCAACCTCAATAATTATTTTTTCTAAAGCATCAATACCTTTACGCAGACTGTCAATAAATCCACAAATTTTTGTAAGTTCTCCCTCATGACTAGTACAAGGTAATCCAATTTGTTTAATCGAAATAGTAGCACTTGCTATTTTTTCTGAATACTTAATTGCAGCCGGTAAAATTTGACGCTTAGCAATACTAACCATTGCCTTTGCCTCAATCCCAATGGTTAAGCAATAATTTTCAAGCAATATTTCTTGTCGAGCAACAAGTTCCTCTTTTGATAAAATATTATGTTTGGCAAATAATTTAACAACCTCTTTTTTAGTTACAACCTTAAGGGCATCGACCGCATTTGTCAGATTTGGCAACCCTCTTTTCATTGCCTCTTCTACCCATTCATCTGAATAGTTATCACCGTTAAAGATGATTCTGCTGTGATTTTTGGCAATATCTTGTAGTATATTTTTGATTGTCTTTTTAACATCTTTCGATTTTTCCAACTCATCAGCAATATCACAAAGGGCATCAGCAATAATTGCATTAATGACATAAGTAGGAGATGCAGTCGAAGTACTTGAGCCAACCATTCTAAATTCAAAACGATTGCCGGTAAAGGCAAATGGTGAAGTTCGATTTCTATCGGTATTGTCTTTAGGTAGTGGCGGAAGAGTTGTAACCCCAAGATTCAGCACTCCTCCCTTGCGAGATGAACCTTTATTGCCAATCGCTAATTGTTCAATAATTTCAGTTAATTGCTCACCTAAGAAAATTGAAATAATTGCTGGAGGAGCTTCATTCGCTCCAAGACGATGGTCATTGCCAGCATTTGCCACAGTTGCCCGCAAGAGTGCTGAATGGCTATCTACCGCCTTAATTATTGCCGACAAGAAAATTAAAAACACCATATTGTCATGTGGAGTATTACCGGGATCTAATAAGTTTACTCCGGTATCAGTAACTGCCGACCAGTTATTATGTTTACCACTGCCATTAACCCCAGCAAATGGTTTTTCATGGAGCAGACATAAAAATCCATGCCTGCGAGCCACCTTCTGCAAAGTTTCCATCGTTAATTGATTGTGGTCGGTTGCAACATTAACGGTTGCGAAAACCGGTGCAATTTCATATTGGGCAGGTGAAACTTCATTATGTTGAGTTTTTGCTAACACGCCAAGCTTCCAAAGTTCAACATTAACCTCACTCATAAATGAGGCAACCCTTTCATCAAGAGAGCCAAAATAATGATCATCTTTTTCTTGTCCCTTCGGTGATGGTGCACCAAACAAGGTTCGACCGGAAAGGATGAGGTCTAACCTTTTTTCCGCAAACTTTTGATCAACCAAAAAATATTCTTGTTCAGCACCTAAGGTAGCCCTGACCTTGTTTACATCGGTATTGCCAATGGCTCGAAGCACCCGAAGAGATTGTTTGTTTAAGGCATCTATCGAACGTAAGAGAGGTGTTTTTTTATCCAAACTCTGCCCCTTGTATGAAGCAAAGGCGGAAGGAATATATAGAGTTATGTTGTCTCCGTCTTCTTTAATAAAAACCGGTGAGGTGCAATCCCACGCAGTATAACCTCGTGCCTCAAAGGTTGCCCGCAGACCACCACTTGGAAATGAAGATGCATCCGGCTCGCCCTGTATCAATTCTTTCCCGCTAAATTCCATAATTATTCTACCATCGCTGGTAGGCGAAATAAAAGAATCATGTTTTTCAGCAGTAAAGCCTGTCATCGGTTGAAACCAAT
>CAMZKK010000055.1 GCA_947311175.1 uncultured Planctomycetota bacterium
ATTAGAGACACCTGAGCGGGTAGCTAATATGTATTCAGAAATATTTAGCGGTATTGACAAAGATGCCTCACCATTAATCAAGATAATTCCCGACGAAGAACACGACGAAATAGTATTGGTGAAAGATATTCCTTTTTATTCTGTTTGCGAGCATCATTTACTACCGTTTTTTGGTAAGGCCCATGTTGCCTATATTCCAGATGGCTGTATTGTTGGACTTTCAAAAATGGCTCGTCTTGTTGACGTATATGCCAAGCGACCTCAATTGCAAGAAAGACTTACTTCAGAAGTTGCGAATACGATTATGAATGAGATTACTCCTCGGGGAGTGATGGTTATTGTTGAGGCAGAGCATCTTTGTATGACTATGCGAGGGATTAAAGCTCCTGGCTCAAAGACTGTTACTAGTGTTGTTAGAGGTGATTTTATGGATAGTCAAGCAACAAGAAATGAGGCTTTGTCTCTATTGAGAGGCTGAGAGTAATTACAAAACATGATAGGTAAAAAGTAATGACAACGACATATTTAAAACAAAAAAACAAGATAATAATGAGTTTACTTTTGTTAGTAAGCTTGATTCTTATTGGTTGCGAGAGTCCAAGCATTTTAAGCAAAATGCCTAGTTTACCACGAGCGTTTACTGGTTCTAAAAGTTTTGTGCCAGCAGATGCTTTTATGCCAGGATGGCATATCGTTGGTAAAAAGAAATGGGTTGTTGGCAATAAATTAGTAGATTACATTGGCAGGCAGGCAGCCGCTTTTAACAGTTATGGGATTTCTCTTCTTACTGCTGCAGATTATGCGCCAGCAAACAGTGAAGAACCAATTCTGACTATTGAAAGTTATGAAATGAGTACGCCGTTGGCTGCTAGTGGAATTTTTCATTATCATCGAGGAAAGATTTTGCGAGGAAAAGGGGTTCCGGTTGATGTTGGGATAGAAGGTGTAGAGGTAAAGGGTGTAATGTATTTTTATAAAAGCAGATTTTTCTTTAAGCTTATTTACACCGGTTCGGAAAATATGGCAATAAATTTAGCTGATATTGCGGAAAAAATAGCAACAAGAATACCGGGCGAGGCTCGCCCTCCTCGTGGTTTTGAGTATCTTAATGTTGAAGGGATAAATCCAAAGAGTAGTCGTCTTTCTGCTGGTTATACCTTTAATTATGATTTTCTTCCTCCAGCAATATTTTCAAAGGCACCAGGTGCAGGACCTATCGCAGAGGTATTTTTGATTGGTCACTATGATAGCAAGACTGCCAAGAAGACTGCTAGAGACTATCGGTATTTCCTAGAAAAATACGGTCTTGATTATTCATTTAAAAGAAGTGGAAGAAAGCGCTTAGTTTGGTGGGCACGAGATCCCACTCATGGAAGGGTTATCGTTACTTGTTATGGTTCTTGGGTCATTGGGGTATTGACTCCTCAAACCTATGAAAAGGGGGAGGTTATTTTAGACAGAATTGTTGAGATGATTAAGCAGTAGGTCGTTGATTGCAAGAGAAGTAACGATTAATATTTTATAGTAATTTATTGACGAATACCTTAGATGAAGTATAGTAATGTTATGTTGATATTGAAATTATTGAGGTACATTAATGGAACAATTGCTTGAATCATCTAAAGATAAAGGTAATGTTGAAACTACTTGTCCTGTTTGCGATTCTGCTAAAGATTCTTGTGCCGATTGTTTGAAAAAAGAAAATCCACATGTCGAAATTCTTCCTCATGATTATATTGAAGAGAGAGTTGAGCGTCTTGGTATTGAGCATTTAGAAACCGAATTTGATGAAGAAGAT
This sequence comes from uncultured Planctomycetota bacterium, assembly GCA_947311175.1. Classification (GTDB taxonomy): domain Bacteria; phylum Planctomycetota; class SZUA-567; order SZUA-567; family JAFGNG01; genus CAMZKK01. Next base: position 1,799 of record CAMZKK010000055.1, read on the forward strand.
CGATTTTCTGCCGCTAAGACAGCGAGGTTTAAAAATAAGCCTTCGGTGGTTTCTGCTACGAGTACGAGAAGAAGCACTCCATCGCGTTCGAGAGCAATGTCGAAAGGTGGGATACCAAGTGATGCCTCGGTAACGAAAACCGCAGAGAAGATTAAACATGAAAAACAAGCCAAGATGATTTTTCTTGGGGCAGAAATAGGCATCACCCTTCTTTTTGTTGTTGTTATTATTGTAAAGTGGAATGATATTATGAAGATGATAGGCATATAATATAGCTGCCTTATGTGTGAAGCTACTTCCCTTTCTATAGATAAAATATCGTATAATTAGTTTTAGGTGAAAAATGGAATATATAATTATTGGTTGTGTCGCTATTCTTGGTGCAGTTTTAATTTTTCACAAAAAAAAATCTGAAGATGAAGGTGATTCTGTAAAAAAATCAACCTCTTCACTAGATGGTATTTCTTTACCTAAGGTTGATTCTCGGGAACAAAAAATTGAAAATTCAGCAGGGAAGTTGAGAGAAATCCTGTTAACATTGACAGATGTAATGAGTAATGTTGATGTGGCAACCGATTCTTCATCGCTAGTCTTAGGCGAGGCAAAAGTAAAAATAAGTAATCTTAAATCAGCTCAATACGGAGATGAGGCAGCGGTTTTACTTGATGAAATAGATAAAGTTATAAGCTCAAATAATTCTCTCAGGGATGAGTTGTCTCGTTCAAGAGCTGAAATTACCAGCCAACAAGAAAAAATCAATAATTTACAAACTGCGGTGAGAATTGATTCATTAACAGAGATTGCAAATCGAGCGGCATTAAAAGAGCAGATGAATGTTTCTTTTGAAAATCTTAACAGACATAACGATACATTTTCTCTTCTTATGATAGATATTGATTATTTCAAGAAGATTAATGATACTTATGGTCATGTGGTTGGGGATAGAATTCTCAAAGGGCTTAGTCTTAAACTAAAAACCAATACTCGGGTTGGTGATTTTGTGGCAAGGTATGGCGGCGAGGAATTTGCAATCATTGTTGTCAAGGCTGGGGTTGAACAGGCAAAGAAAATTGCTGAAAAATTAAGAATATCGGTTGAGTCTTCAAAGTTTGTAATTGACAATCAGCGACTAGCAATAACCATATCGTTAGGGGTTGCAGAAGCAATAGAAAATGATGGCATGGATGATTTGGTTAAAAGGGCTGACAAAGCGTTGTATGTTGCGAAGAAGAATGGTCGCAACCGAGTTGAAGTTTATAGTGAAAGTGAATGCCTAAACTAATTAATTTAATTGATGGTTGAGATTAAAATGGTAAAGCGAATTAAGAAAAAAGTTATGTCTAGTGTTCAGCAAGGAATGGGCAAGGTTAGAAGGTTTACTTCGACAAAATTCAGAAAATCATATGTTGATGAACAATTAAAAAAACGAAAAGGCGAATGTCTTCGTTGTGGTACGTGCTGCCGATTACTCTTTAAATGTCCAATGTTGATAGATAATGAGGACGGAAGCACCTCTTGTCGTATCCATAAGAAAAAGCCGGAAAATTGCGATATTTTTCCGCTTAATCAAAAATGTATCAATGAGAGAAATCTTATTCAGCCACTACTACCTTGCGGATATAGTTTTGATGACGATGACGAAGATGAAGAATGCAATACAGAGACTAAAGAAAAAAACATGAAAAAGAACAAGAAATAATTATTTTAAAATTTGATTAACTGAAAGGAAAATGATGGCAAATAGTTACAATGTGGCAATACTCCCTGGTGACGGAACAGGTCCAGAGGTTACGGCAGAAGCGGTAAAGGTGCTTGATGCAATTAGTGCGAAGCATGGTTTTACTTTGAACAAGACTGATTATGATTTCGGTGGCGAACGCTATATGAAGACGGGTGAAATTTGCCCTGACTCTTTTGTTGATGAACTTAGAAAGCAAGATGCAATCCTTCTTGGCGCGATTGGACATCCCGAAGTAAAGCCGGGGATTCTTGAAAAAGGGTTGTTGCTTAAATTGAGGTTTGAACTTGATCAATATATTAATCTTCGTCCGGTTAAATTGTATCCGGGAGTTGAAACTCCATTAAAGGATAAGGGCCCTTCTGAGATTGATTATGTAGTTATTCGTGAAAATACAGGCGGTATCTACACCGGTACCGGTGGGGTTTCTATGTATGGCACCGCAAATGAAACCGTTGTTCAATCAATGGTATATAGTAGATTTCAGGTTGAAAGATGTTTGCGTTATGCCTTTGATTATGCTGAAAAATACGGCAAAAAATCTTCAGGCAAGGGAGATGCCAACACCCTTGGCTTGGTCGGTAAAACCAATGTTCTAACCTATGTATTTGATTTGTGGGAAAGAGCATTTCATGAGGTTGGTGCGGCTGAATATAAAGATGTCGCTCGTGATTATTATCATGTAGATGCAACTTGTATGTGGATGGTAAAGAGCCCTGAATGGTTTGATGTGCTGGTAACTTCAAATATGTTTGGTGATATTATTACCGACCTTGGTGCAATCACTCAAGGCGGAATGGGTATTGCTGCTGGTGGAAATATTAATCCTGAAGGGGTATCAATGTTTGAGCCAATTGGTGGTTCTGCCCCTAAATACACTGGGAAGAATGTTATCAATCCTCTTGCTGCAATTTGTGCAGGGGCAATGATGCTGCAAACATTGGGAGAAGATGCAGCAGCTAAAGAAATAGAAGATGCGGTAAAAGACATCACTGCAAATAAGATTGATGGTCTTGCTGCCGGTAAAATGGGATATTCAACAAGTGAAGTTGGCGATATGGTAGCAAAGGCAGTTTCATAAGCAATTTTTATTTATTATTAAAGTTTAAAAAAGCCTGTTGGATTTATTGACAACAGGTTTTTTTAATGTAAAAATAATAAAATATAAAATAAATTTAAGATAATCCAATACATGATTTTAACAAGGGAGTTCCGATGTCATTAGAGGAAGTTAAAGAAGAAGCAAAAACAATGTGTGAATTTGTGGTTTGCAGTAAAGATGAAGTTTATGGAATTGCCCCAGGGCGAGTTGAAATTTTGGGTAATCATACCGACTATAATGATGCTATGTCTTGAGTGCCGCGATTAATCGCTATACCGTTGTTGCCGGCAGAAAAACTTCAGGGATTGCGGCTTCCGTTTACAGTGATGCCTATGAGCGACAATTGCAATTTAATGTAGAAGATATTCAGCGCGACAGCACTGCTCATTGGCTTGATTATATTATGGCGGTGACAGATCAATTCAAAAAGACAGGTAAAGATATTTCGGGTTTTGAAGCCGCAATTGTCAGCAATGTTCCGGTTGGGGCAGGATTATCTAGCTCGGCTGCGTTAGAGGTGGCAATGGCAAAATTCTTTTGTGGAATATTTGAGTTAGAGATTGATGATGCCGAGGTTGCTTCACTTTGCCAAAGGGCAGAAAATGAATTTGTGGGAATGTCGTGTGGAATTATGGATCAATGGCTTAGTGTCCATGGCAAAAAAAACAGTATGTTGAAATTAGATTGCCGAACCCTTGATTATGATGTTTTGGCTTTGGATGATAAATGTTGTTTAGTGCTTGCCGATACTAAGGCAGAGCATACCTTGGTAGAAAGCACTTATAATATTTTGCAACAAAACTGTTTTGATGCAGCATCTTTTTTTGCAAATAAAAAAGAAGGGATTACTCATCTTAGAGATATTTCTGTTTCCGAATTTGCCGAATTATCTAAGGGGCTTGATGAACATCTTCTATCTAAGGCTACTCATATTATTTATGAAAATGAGAGAGTGCTGAGAGCTACGGAATTTATCAAGGATAGAGATTTATTTTCCTTGGGCAAATTGATGTATGATAGTCATGAGTCAAGTATTAATAATTTTGGAAATTCAGGCGAAGAATTAAACATTATGGTAGATGCCGCAAAAACAATTGACGGCTGTTATGGAGCAAGATTAACCGGTGGTGGATTTGCCGGTTGCACCGTAAATTTAGTAGATGCCCAAAAGGCAGAATCATTTGCAAGTAAACTTGCAGAAAAATATGAAAAACATACAGACATTAAACCGGAAATGCACATTTGCAATCTTGCCGATGGTGCATATTTTGAAAAGAAATAAATTTAAAGAAGTGAAAAGTGAAGCCCATATTTACAACTATAGGATTGTTGATTTGCAGCAATGTTTTTATGACATTTGCTTGGTATGCTCATCTAAAAGAGTTAAATAATAAGCCATGGTTGATTGCGGTATTTGTTAGTTGGGGTATTGCCTTGTTTGAGTATTTGTTTCAAGTTCCGGCAAACAGAATTGGATTTACGGAATTATCGGTTGGGCAACTTAAAATAATTCAGGAAGTTGTTACCCTAGGTGTATTTGTCCCGTTTTCATTGTTTTACTTGAAAGAGCCATTGGAAACAGATTATATTTGGGCTGGTTTATGTATTATGGGGGCTGTCTATTTTGTGTTTAGAAGTAAATTATAAAGATTAAAACTTTGTTGTTAATTTATACTAAAAGGAATAAAATAATGCATAATATTAAAATTCAGCCAAGAACAACTCGTGAAAATCTGGACAAACCTCTCGACAAAGACATTCAAATGATAAAAGGAAATGGTATTTATCGACTGACTCTTTTTGTTGACGGAGAGTGTGCGAGTTGGACAAACATAACTGCCTTTCAGCAACAAATTGGCTCTGAGACAATAACTATGGGAGGGATTGGTGGAGTTGGGACATCTAGTCCTCATCGCTATAAGGGTTATTCTCGAATAGTTATGGAAAATTCTCTTCGATGGATGAAGAAAAATAATTTTGATGTAGCCATGCTTTATGGCATTAATTCGTTTTATCATAAATTTGGTTATGCTCAGTCTTTCCCCGATATTTCTTTTTCGCTTGCGGTTCGTGATGCAGAAATGGTAAAGGGGAACGGATATAAAACTGTAAATTATAATGCTAAATACTTGGCAGCTATTTTAAAAATGTATCATAGAAATAATCTATGTCGAACCGGTCCTGCTCGGCGAAATCAAAAACAATGGAAGCCTTTTTCTCGAGGAGTAAGATGGGATTCGAAATCAATTTGCAAGGTTTTATTGAATGAGAAAAAGAAGCCAGTAGGTTATTTCGTTTATGATACCACCCCTTTAGAACCAAAAATTATTGAGGTAGGTTTTTCTACGCATAAGGTTTTTGCTGATATCCTTCAAGGGATTGTGCAGGTGGTTTGGGAACAACGACTAGAGCAAATTTCTTTCCTCTTGTCGGAGGATGATGAGTTTATGGCATTTTGTCAGCCTTTGGGATTAAAAAAGATTGTCGAATATCGTCAGGATGGAGGAGGAATGGTGCGAATGATTAACCTTGCCCAGACGATAAAAAAAATTTCCCCATTATTAAATTCCCGAATTAAAACTCGAGAGAGCCTAAATATAAAAACAAATCTTGAATCTGTTGGCATAAGCTGGGAGGGTGGGAAGTGTAATGTTCATCCTCAACCGCTTCCTAATTGTCAAGGTGTGCAAATGCCACAATGGGCGTTGGCACAACTTATTTACGGCTATCGGGGAGTTAGCACACTTTTATCTTCCGGTACTATCAAGGCATCAAAGCATTGTGTAGATATACTTAATGAGTTATTTCCGACAACTCAACATTTTTTTTACTCGTTAGATAAATTCTAATCTAAATTCTATGGTTTTAATTTAGAATTATTTTGTTTTAAAAATTCCAGTGCTTTTTTAATATCTTCTATAGGATTGTCACCCACCTCTCGTTCGATAGTTAAGTAGCCGGAATAGTTTATATCTCTTAATGACTTTAGGTATTTCTCCCAATTTATGGTGCCTTCGCCGAGAGGGAGTTCTCTGAATAGTTTGCCGGAGGATTTTTCTAATTCTGCAAATCCTCCGATTGCGAATGCCTCATAAATAGCTTCCGGATTACATGGTTGATATTGGATTCCATCTTTGGCGTGAGTATGCACAATATAGTCTTTGAGAGTGACAACTGCTTTTACCGGATCATCATTTGTTACCATTACAAGATTTGCCGGATCAAGATTTACTCCAATTCCTGAATTGTCAACATCGTCCAAAAATTCTTTAAGGGTAATGGCTGGTTCCGGTCCGGTTTCAATGGCAAAGGTTATGCCTTTTGATTTGGCGTAATCTCCTAATTCAATACAAGCTTGTTTCATAATATGATAAATTTCCGAGTTGCGGTCTTGAGGAATTACGCCGATATGGGTGGTAACTATATTTGTTCCAAGGTCTTTGGCAAGGTCAACAATGGATTTAGAGTATTCAATTTTTTTGATATTTTTATCTTTTTTTCTAAATCCAAAACCACCCAAATCACCACAAAGGGCACTGATTTCAATTTCTTGATTTTTAACAAATTCTTTAAATTTAACCCTTGCTTGATTGCTCATATTCTCGGGGCAAACTTCACCTTTGACGGCATAAATTTGCACACCATCTGCGCCAAGTTCCTTTGCCTTTATGATTCCTTCTCTTGCAGGAAGTTTAAAAAGGTCTGAAATTATTCCAAGTTTAAATGTCATTTTTGATTTACTCCTATATTTGATTGATAGCTTTTTAATAATCTATTTGCGGTGGAGAAAGATGTTGATGAAAAATCGCTTTTATACCCTAAGATTTGCAATACAGGCAATATTTCAATGGCACAATTGGTTATAAATATTTCATCAGCGGTGAGCAGAAATTCAAGGTTAAAAGATTGTTCTCTTACTTGCATATTTTGTTCTTTAGAAATATTGATGATTTTCGAGCGAGTTATTCCTGGTAAAATATTTTCTGATAATGGTGGGGTAAATATAACTTCATTCTTGACTGCAAAGATATTACTACACGCACATTCTAAAATTTCTCCTGTGAGAGAAATGATTATTGCTTCGTAGGCTTTTGTATTTATTTCATTTCTAACAATAATGTTTTCTAAAAAATTCCCAAGTTTATGACTTGTTGTTTTTGATTTTTTGTTTCTGCGGTGATTGGCAATATCGAGAATTATTCCATTTTGTTGTAATCTTTGAGGTGGGGTATATGGTTGAAGGGTGATTAATATATTGGGGTGTTGCTGTTTAGGTCTTATCGGTCCATCAGATGTTCCTCCGGTTATTCTTATTTTACATATCCCGTCCTTGTATTGATTGTTTTCAATGAGGGTTGTTATCTGGGATTTTATTTTTTCGTAGTTTATTGCATCTAAGTTGCCAAGTATTCCTGAATTAATAGTGGCGTTTATTCTATCACAATGTTTGTTTAATAAAAATGGTTGTCCGTTGTAGCAACGGATTGTGGTAAAAACTGATTCGCCATACATAAACCCACGATCATTGATTGGGATGTATGCTGATGATTCGTCAATTAGTTCATTATTAAAAAACATAAAAGCCATCTTATTACCTCTTGATTAAAGCCTTGTAAACGTTATCCTTGAGAACCTATATTAAATATTTTTGAGATAAAAGGAAATAAAAAATGCCACCAGAGTTTGTGATGCAATTAGAAGATGTTAGTAGGTATTATGATGACGACCCTGTCCTTAAAGATATTAGTCTTTCTTTTTATTACGGGGCAAAGATTGGAATCGTTGGTGAGAATGGTGCAGGAAAATCAACCTTGCTCAAGATTATGGCAGGGATTGATAAGGATTTTGAAGGCACTGCAAATTATGCAAAAAATATGAAAGTGGTTTTTGTTTCCCAGGAACCGCAACTAAATATGGATAAAACTGTTCGAGGTAATCTTGAAGAGGCAGTAAAGCCTATCATCGATATGACTGTTCGTTATGAAGAGATTTCAACCGAAATGGGGGAAGATATTTCTGCAGAAAAAATGGAGTCATTAATGGATGAAATGACAAAGTTGCAGGAGAAGATAGATACTGTAAATGGCTGGGAGGTTGGCAGACAACTTGATATTGCTGCAGATGCTATGGTCTTACCTCCTGATGATGCAGAGATTAGTAGGTTGTCCGGTGGTGAGAGAAGACGAGTTGCGCTTTGTAAGGCATTGCTTGAATCGCCGGATTTATTGTTGCTTGATGAACCAACCAACCATCTCGATGCAGAAACCATTGCTTGGCTTGAAAATGAATTGCGTAATTATCATGGCACCGTAATTATCGTAACACATGATAGATATTTTCTTGATAATATAACAAAATGGATTTTAGAGATTGAAAACACAAAGGGGATTCCGTTTGAAGGTAATTATTCTTCATGGCTTTCCCAAAAAGCAGAACGTCTTAGGGTTGCTGAAAAGAAAGAGACTGAAAGACAGCGGATTTTAAAGCGTGAATTGTCTTGGATTAACAGTTCTCCAAAGGGAAGGCTTACTCAGAATAAGGCTCGTCTTGACCGTTATGATGAAATGATTGGTCAAAAATTTGAAGTTTCAAAAAGTGATATTCTTATTCAAATTCCACCCGGACCAAAACTTGGAGATAAGGTTCTTGAATTCAAAGAGGTCAGCAAGGGGTTTAATGGTTTGGATTTACTTGTTGATTGTTCTTTTGAGCTACCAAAGGGTGCTATCGTTGGAATAATTGGCCCTAACGGAGCTGGCAAGACAACTCTTTTTAAGATGATTATGGGTGAAGAAAATCCGGATAAGGGCGAGGTTATCCTTGGAAAAACAGTAGAGCTTTCTCATGTTGATCAGCATCGAGATGATATTGATGATAATCGAACAATCTTTGAAGAAATTACTAACGGGGCAGAAGAAATTCCGCTTGGCAATCGAACAATAAATAGCCGTGCTTATGTATCCCGCTTTAATTTTAGAGGCAGAGCTCAGCAAAAGCTTACTAGTCAATGTTCCGGTGGAGAGCGAAACAGAATTCACCTCGCCAAGCTTTTAAAGACTGCGGGAAATTTGATTCTACTTGACGAGCCAACTAACGACCTCGACGTTAATACAATGCGAGTATTAGAAGAGGCGTTAGCAGCGTTTCCTGCCTGTGCAATGATTATTAGTCACGATAGATTCTTCTTAGACCGAATTTGCACTCATCTATTGATTTTTGAGGGTGACGGAAAGACCAAATTTTTTGAAGGGAATTTCCAAAGCTATGAAGAGCAAGTAATTAGAACAGGCGGTACAGATAGATTGGCACACAGAAGAAGTAAGTATAAAAAACTCCCAAGATTATAAGAAACGCGGGACATGCAAAGCCTCTTTGCGTGTCCCGCATCCTTATTCCGAGCTTGTTTCGCGACGCTTATTCCGCGATGACATATTATTTCACGTCGGCACAGAAAAGCAATATATTGCGTCTCTAC
>CAMZKK010000056.1 GCA_947311175.1 uncultured Planctomycetota bacterium
CTGATTGATCAATAGCATTTATTTTTGAATTATAATGATTTGATGTAATAAAACTTGGATATGCATCACAAACATCATTTACTTTATTTTCATCAATCCTCAAAATTGCCCCAACTCTTTTCAGCGTAGATCTAACTGATAAACGCCCATACATTATTATTCTTGAACAATACTCATTGCCGAAGTAATTTTCTAAAAATTCAAAGATTTTATTTCTATCACCCAATGACACATCTATTAAAATTTGTGGTTTTTTATTTTTTGTTATATTGATAAAATTCTCAAATAGCAAATTATGTCTTATCGGATCAACCTTTGTTATTCCTAATGCATAGTTGACAATAGAATTCTTTGATGATCCATACCCAGGACCAATAAGAATATTGTTCTCTTTTGCAAATTTACAAATATCATAAAAAAGTATAAAATAGGAACAAAAACCCAATTCCAATATAACATCAATCTCAGCCAAATATCTTTTTTCAATTTCAGGAGTTACTGAATTATATCTTTTACAAATACCTTCTTTCACTAAATCAACAAAATGTTTTTCAGCGTTGTGCTTGTATTCAGATTTTCCAACAAGATGAAATGCTCTATTGATTGGCAATTCAACATTACATTGTTCTGCAATCTTTACAGTATTGGCACAGACATCAGAACGAGAAAACATTTCTACAATTTGTTCTTGAGACCTACAAAGATAAGGGGTATCTGAAATATGAAAATTTGAATTCCTATATATAATTTTTCCTAAATCAACCCCATCAACATTAGTAGTTATATAGTCACTAAAAGATAAAACTGCAACCATTTTAATTTCTGCAAGACTTGTAATCAGATTAACTGCCTTATCGTTGGCATCTACAGGAGTAACGGTATAATAAAAATCACCTGAAAATATTTCTTTGTAATCTTTTGCAACCCTTACCGCTTCATCAATTCCCATATAGTTGGCATTTACAATTTCACAACCCCCCCCGCCCATCAAGCCAATAAGCCCTTCTGAATAATTCTTTAAAACCTTTTTATCAATAGCTGGATAATCAAAAAATGTTGAGTTTGGCGTATCGAAAGCAATGGAACTAATCTTCATCAAATTTTGATATCCCAAATAATTTTTACACAAAACAGTTAATGGAAAATTAAACTCATCAGACTGTTCACTTTTGATTTTAATTTTCATCCCAAGTATTGGCTTTATTCCAGCCTGAATGGCTGCAGTATAAAATTCAATAGCTCCAGCCATAACCCCATAATCGGTCAAGGCAATAGCCTTATACCCACTTGACTTTGCACAAGCAATTATTTGCGATACAGACCAAGTGCTAGCCCGAAAAGAATAGCCAGAAACCGATTCCAAGTGAACAAATTTTTGAGTTTTCATTTTATTCCCCAATTTAAAATAAGCTAAATTAGCTTACACAAATATTGTTTCCAAAATTTAAGACAGCTCAAACTTTGGCTTTTATTTCAATAATAATATCTTTCACATTGCTTGATTCTGTAACAATTTTATTCTTCAAATCATCTGTTAATGTTAATTTTCGAAAATTGTCAGAATACTCACTGTGGATTGGGATAATACATGTTGTAGGATTTAGCAAATTGCATACCTCTGCCAAACACTCTGGTGATGCATGTCCACTGGTATGTAATTGCTTGATATTTGGGAAAAGCTTTGTGAAGTTATAATAATTTATATTTTTATGTTTGCTATTTGGATTAATGTATTCACTCCACATTGAATATATCAGTATGGTTTCTTCATTATTAAAGATTGGCAGTAAATAATCAAGATAACTGATATATTTATCAGTCGCACGAACCATCATACAAAATCCCTTATCCTTCATCCAATTTATCAATTTATAGTTATCATTTGAAAATATATATGGACTACCAAAATCAAACAAAGAGCTTTTCTTTCCTGATGAATTAGAAAAAATATCCAAAACCTTAGATTGAAAATCATCACAGACATAAGGTCTACCAAGTTTTTCATTCGCGGAATGAAATGATGCAAGCTTCTCCATATCTGTTGATGAAGACATCACAAATACATTTTTATATTCTTTCATTATTTTATTAGCTTCACATTTTAACTCTTGTTCTGTCATTACTTTTTCATCTAACCGAGATAGCATCGTTCCTTCGGTAATCAAAATATCAATCTTGCCCTTACGCAAAATATAATTTTCAATCGTTGGGATCAATCCCTTGCTGAGATAACCATGCCCTCTAAAATCTCCTGTATGCAAGATTCGCTTGCCATCAGCTTCAATCAAAAACATATGAGAATCGCAAGCAGAATGGCTTACAAAGTAGGGTGTTATCCTAATATCCCCAATCTCTATTATCTGTTTAGCTTCAAAACCAATCATCCGATCTATTGCAATTATTTCTTTTTCTGATAGTTCTTTCCTTTCGATAATAAAGGAGAGCCGTTTAGATTTACAATACGCAATTTTTTTGGCAATCTTACCTAAATATTGAGGGATTGAATTAGGCACTAAATGATAATGCCCTAAATGATCACCGTGGTAATGAGTATAAAATATGGCATCTATACCGGTTGTTAACTTTTCAATAGCTTCAACATTAGCAAGATTATCATCCACTCGACCTTCCCCATCAGGAAGATTTCCACCTAAGTCAATAAGTATCCTTGTGCTATCAGTAGCTATTTCTGTAATACACC
>CAMZKK010000057.1 GCA_947311175.1 uncultured Planctomycetota bacterium
TCATATACTTGTACTACATTAAAGTGAACAAGTCTAGCACAAGATTGTGCTTCCCGTTCAAATCTTTCGATATATACTAAGTCACGTGAAAACTTTGGATCAAGAATTTTCATTGCAACTTTTCGTTGGAGATTTATTTGTTCTGCAAGATATACAGAGCCCATTGCCCCCTGTCCAAGTTTTTTGATGATTTTGCATCCAGCTATTTCTTGGTTAGTTAAATCATGAAGTTGAGGATTTAAGGCATCATCTAAGGTTGCCACGTTTTCCCCTCGGTATTTAAGTTTCTTATAAAAGTTTCAATCTTTGGATAAATTGCATCTTTGCCCGGCAGCAAGCAAGATTTTGCCATTTCTGCCTTTTCTCTCGCTGCATAAATATTTTGTGATGATTTATCAATTTGTGCCTTGATATATAAATCATATGCAAGTTTTCGCAAACTTTTTATCTCATCTGTGACATCGGCATCACAACGAGTTTTCGCAATTTCAAATGCCTCACGTGCTTTTTGATAATTTTTATCTCTTCTTGCTTTCTTTCCTTTTTCTGAAAAATATCTGCCAAGTTTTTCAATCGTCCATTCTTGGAGTTTTGCCTTGGCATTAACATTGAATATATTTTTTGGATTTTGCTCCATTTCAATAATTGCTTTCCAGTGGTCTCTTGCAGCAAAGAAATGTTCTGATTTTAATGCCACCTCCGCTTTATCGAAGTGCTCGAGAATAGTTTTTACCTTTGCCATAATTTGAATGTATCTTTGGTTTTTTGCTATCATTGGGTCGTCTAAAATCAAACCCTTTAGTCCTGTAGAGTCTGCCGCAGTATAAAGTGATTCGATATTTATGCTATCAATTTGCGACTTTATCTTTGTGAGTTCGGTCTGTGCACTTTGTCTAAACGGACTTGTTAGAGGGATGGATGATAATGCCTTTAGCCCCCTCTTTAATATTTCGATGTCGTTTGTGTCTTTTGTTTTTTCAATTGTATCTGAAAGCATTTTTTTGTTGTTGAGCATATTTTCGCCAACTAACAATTTTTAGACTTAGGGTTGGGTCATCTTTGATGTTCAATAACTCTTCAGTTGTTTTTACTAATTCAATCCAATCGCAGTTTTCTTGTTTTGATAAAGATAAAATATTTTTAACCGATTTTTTGAAATTTGCTTTTGCGCATTTGTCAATCATACTTTTTGCATCAGAAAAATAATGACTGTTATTAGGAATGCTTGCAAAGTTTTTTTGAGCTTCTAAGTATTCTTTTTTCTCAAAGTTGGATTTTCCTTGTGTGTAGGAATTGAGATTTGCTGATTCAGATAGAACTTGTTTTCTAAAATTATCGAGAAATAATTGAGTGTTGTCAGTCATTACTGCATCGTCAATGAGATTACGGATTTGCTTAGAAATGTTAAGCCAGTCAACATTAAGGTATGAATTGTTTTTTTCCGCTTTGGCTAAAGATAAGGTAATCCGTGTCATCTCTCTTGCAATGATGCTGTATTCTATACTTTTGGGATGGTTTTTTGTCCATTTAGTATTCGCCTTCTGCCATATTTTTCTGGCTTTTCCGTAGGCACGGTTTCTAAAATTATCGAAACCTTTATCTAAGTCGTTGTTGTATGACGTTTGGCTGTAGATTATTCGCTTAGGTTTATTTGTAGCCTTTTTTGATGGTAAAAGTAAAATGACTGACAGGAAAACAATGCCTATTCCAGCCGCAATCAAAACGGTTTTATTTTTCTTTGGTTCGACAGGTGTTGTTGTCTCTGGATATAGTTCTCCTCCCTTGATGACCTCTACGGAGTTTTTTTGTTGTGCCATTGGCAGGTAATCGTGTTTTTCTTCTTGTAAATTATAGTGAGGACTGTCCTCGACTGCATCTACATAGTCTGGAGTTATTGCATCCATAGTGTAAGCTTGCTCAACAGGTGTTTCTGTAGTTTTTTCTACGATATCTGAAATAATTAGGCAAGGGATTCTTCCTAATATCAAACTGTCATTTTTATGGATAAGTGTTGGTTTGTTTATTTTTAGTCCGTTAATGGCTGTTCCGTTAGAGCTGTTAAGATCAGTGCATATCAAAAGCTCATTGCTTAACTCAAACTGCATATGAGTGCCAGAGATTGATGGCTCGTTAATTACAATATCACATTTTGGCGATCTACCAATGACGGTGATACCTTCTTTTAGTTGGTGTTCAAAGTATTTTTCGTTTAATGAATAGCTGAGTTTATGCATGAGTTATTTATTGATTCCTTATCATTTCTTGAACTATATTTGCCAGTTGCCAGTCAACACTTCTTTGGTCGGGAATTATTCTTTTGATCTCTGCCAGTTTTTCTTTGGCATCCATATAATCTACATTTACTCCACTTGCTCCGTGAATTTTCAGTCTTGCTTCAGAATATAGCCTTGATACAATTTTTGAAATGTTTCGTTGCAACTCTCTTTTTTCAACATCAATCTTTTCTGCCATCAAGCCATCACCAGCTTTGAAGAATAATTCACTGGCATCGGCTAATGTCATTACTGCCGCATACTGTTGATTCTTTTTTAAGATTTTCGCATCTTCAACCTTGAGGATTGCCATTCGCCTGAATTCTTCAGGAGTAAGCACATGGTCATCCCATTCTTTAGTAATGACTCCTCTGACATAAATTTTGTATTTTCGTAATATCTTTCCGGATTTTCTAATTTCAAGCTCGACATCACCTTGGCTATATCCTTTAACAATGATTATATTTGTGGTTTCTGCTTCTCCAATAAGTCCGTCAAATCTTCGCCACTGGATTACCTTTTCCTCGGAATTGCTAA